>JBBSTQ010000240.1:0-5591 GCA_038235745.1 Sphingobacteriales bacterium | reverse complement strand
TAACCATAGCTACCACCCGCCCAGAAACCATTATGGCAGATGCGGCGATATGTGTAAATCCAAATGACGAACGTTATACGCATCTTCATGGAAAAACGGTTTTTGTTCCTTTAATCAACAGAGAGATTCCTGTAATTTTGGATGAATATGTGACCATGGATTTCGGTACAGGATGTTTAAAGGTTACTCCGGCTCACGATTTAAATGATTACGAACTGGGTCAAAAACACAATCTTCCGGTTATTGATATTTTAAATGATAACGGAACTTTAAATGAAAAAGCGGAAATTTTAATTGGCGAGGACAGATTTATTGCTCGTAAAAAAATCGCTAAGCTTTTGGACGAGGCAGGTCATCTAGAAAAAGTAGAAGATTATAAATCACAAGTAGGTTTTTCTGAAAGAACCGATGCGGCCATTGAACCAAAGCTTTCGATGCAATGGTTTTGTAACATGGGCGAAATGGCTGGGCCAGCTTTAGACTACGTAAATAATGACGATGTTAAGCTGATTCCAGAAAAATTCATCAACACTTACCGTCATTGGATGGAAAATGTTAAGGATTGGTGTATTTCTCGTCAGTTATGGTGGGGACAGCAAATTCCGGCTTGGTATGCGCCAAACGGAGCAGTTGTGGTTGCTAAAACAGCTGAGGAAGCGATACTGCAATTCAAGTTAAAACCTACCACTTATAACTTAAAACCGTCAGAGTTAAAACAAGACGAAGACGTTGTTGACACTTGGTTTTCATCTTGGCTGTGGCCGATTTCTGTGTTTGACCCAGCGGTTTGCGGTAATCCGGAAGCTGAAGGAAATGCAGATATTAACTATTATTACCCAACAAATGATTTAGTAACTGCCCCAGAAATTCTTTTCTTTTGGGTGGCGAGGATGATTATGGCGGGGCATGAGTTTAGAGGCGAAGCGCCATTTAAGAACGTTTATTTAACGGGAATTGTAAGAGATAAATTAGGACGTAAAATGTCAAAGTCTCTGGGCAACTCGCCAGATCCTTTAGATTTAATAGAGAAATACGGAGCAGATGGCGTTAGGGTAGGGATGTTGCTTTGTTCGCCAGCCGGAAACGATATTATGTTTGATGAATCTTCTTGCGAACAGGGAAGAAACTTCGCCAATAAAATATGGAATGCTTTTAGGTTAATTAAAGGTTGGAAAGTTGATGCAAGTTTACCGAACCCAAATGAAATAACGATCAGTTGGTTTGAATCACGTTTTAACGAAGCTCTTGCAGAAATAGAATCCAACTTTAAAAGCTACCGTTTGTCGGAAGCTTTAATGGCAACCTATAAATTGGTTTGGGACGATTACTGCGCTTGGTATTTGGAAATGGTAAAACCAGCGTACCAACAGCCAATTGACAAGGCGAGTTACGAAGCAAGCGTTAATTTTTTTGAAAGAATTTTAAAAGTATTGCATCCGTTTATGCCGTTCTTAACAGAAGAGCTTTGGCATGATGAAGTTTTTGGGTATCGTGATGAAAAGGATTGCTGTATTGTTGCTCAAGTTCCAGCCCCTGTTGAAACCAACGAAAAGCTTTTAAAAGAAATTGATGCGGTAAAACAAGTGGTTTCAGAAATACGCAACATAAGAAACAGCAAACAAATCTCTCCGAAAGAAGCGCTCAATCTATCGGTTAAAATAAATTCAGACATCGACTACCAAGCTTACAGCAACATCATCAGTAAGTTAGCCAACATCACAACGCTTAGCAAAACTGAAGAAAAAATAACGGGTGCTGCTACTTTTATGGCGGGTAGAGATGAGTTTTTTATTCCTTTTGAAGGAAATATTGACATCGAGGCAGAAAAAGAAAGTATCATTAAGGATATTGAATATTTACAAGGGTTTTTAAAAGCTGTGAATGCTAAGCTATCCAATGAACGTTTTGTGAAAAATGCCAAGCCTGAGATTGTAGCTAATGAAGAAAACAAAAGAGCAGATGCAGAAGCAAAAATCAAGATTTTAGAAGAATCATTGAGTGCTTTGGGGTAGAGTAGTTTGTTAGGAGTTAGGTTGTTGGTCTTAGCGTAACACTACCGGTAAACTAAAAAAACAAAACGGGCTGTTTCCTTTCGGAATAGCCCGTTTTGTGGTTAATCAAAGGGTTAAATTGTTGTTAGTCAAGTGCGGTTATTTCTGCTTGAACTGCTGCTTCGGTAGTTTCTACCAATGTTAAGCTTTCGTTCATATTTGCTGAAATAGTTATTGCTTTTTTAGCGAAGTAGTACTTTCCATCTTTTATTGAGAAAGAGATTAACTTGCCTACTGAACCTATTGGCATTGAGTTGTCATAACTTTTTACCTTGTTTGACCCATCCGCAGTGTAGATTTGGGCAACTACATTATCGCCATCTGCACAAAAGAATACAAATGTTTCTCCGGTAAAGCCTCTAAAACTGGCCATATCTCCTGGGTTGTTTAAAACGGTTACGGTAACTGTTGTTTTTGGAGCAGTAGAGTTGTAAAAAATATCACAATTTACCCATCCTAGTTGTCCAAAGTCGAACGCAAATTCATCACCAACTGATTTAACCTCACGTTGTTGCTGACCTGCTGCATCTCCAGGGGCTTTCCAAGCCATTTGATTTGCTTCTCCAACTTTTTCAGCACCTTCCCAAATTTGGGTAAAAGGTTGTCCTTTAGCTGGTATCTTAATGCTCAATGGCTTCTGTAGCGTTTTATCCACACTTTGTCCGTTTACTTTGGCATCCACAAAAATAAATCCTTGTGAAATTAGTGGCTGTCCTGAAATGTGGTTTGTATTTGTTCCGCTGAACATAATTGCGCTACGGGTCAACATTTCATAAGCCTCAATGGTAACATCGCCCGTTACCGCTTGGCCGTTCATGGTAAAGGAATTAGGCTGAATGGTAATTTTTGTTCCGTTGGTCAAACTCAAGGTTCTTGGTAAGTCCGAGTTTTTTAAAGTAAAGTTCTGCTTTTGCGAACCTAATTTTTGAGTAAAGTCTTTTGCACTTTGTACTTCGTTTATTGGGTCAACGTTGTTTTTCTTACAAGCTGTAAATCCTATTACCGCTATTAATAATGCTGTTGCTAAATTTAACTTTTTCATAATTTTTAGTTTTGTGGCAGTTATAAAACTGCCGAGTAAATAATTGTGTTAGTATAAAATTTGAATTAATAAAAAGAGACTCAATGCCATTGCTACATTTATTAGGGTACTGATGATATTACTTTCTCTAGTGCTCATGATGTTTGTTTTTAAATACTTTCTGTAGGTATATCAATTGTGTTTTGGTTTTGTTACCCCCTGTTTTTGAAAAAGTTTTAAAAGTGTTCATTAGTCATTAGGCAAAGGGAGTTCATTAGTCATTGGTTCATTAGTATTTACGCCGCCATCCGGTACTATTGGATGATAGGCAAACAGAAAAAATGGGTTTTCGTCTGGTCTAGGGTTTAACCGCACCACTAATAAGTCTTGGCGTTAGCGAGTTAGAAACTCTTATCCATAGTGTAATCCTTAGAGGCGCTTCGCTAAACTCTAAGGAAAGACGAGTTTTCTTGGGGTCGGTGTTATCACCGCACCACTAAAAATTTTTATATTAGCACAGAAAACATTTTGCCATTGGAAAAAATTCATAAAGACCAGTTTTATATTGAAGGCTTACTCACTAACGATAGCAAAGTAATTGGGGAGATCTATACCAAGTTCGCCGATAAGATAAGTCGTTATGTGGTTGCCAACAGCGGGAGCGAGGATGATGCTGGGGATATATTTCAGGAATGTTTAATTGACTTATACAACCAAGCTAAATACAAAAGCTTAACGCTGAGTTGCCCCTTCGAGCCCTTTTTTATGATGGTATGTAAGCGTAAATGGCTAAACGAACTAAAAAAAAGAGCAGTGTTGCCGGTAACAAAAAGCGAAGACGACTTATTAAATATTAGTGAGGATGTTTTTAGCCAGGCAGATGAGCTGGAAGAACAGCAAAGGCAATCTTCTCTTTACTTAATGATGTTCGAAAAACTATCCGATCGTTGCCGAGAAATTATAACATTGGCACTTTCAGATCAACATCAAGAGAAAATTGCTGAGCAACTTGGCGTAAGCTACGGTTATTTAAGAAAGAAGAAATCGGAGTGCTTGGCATCCTTAATTCAAATGATTAAAACGGAGGAAAATAAAAATCATGGATAAGTTTTCTAAACAAGATGTTATCAATTACGCTGATGGAGAAATGGAAACCTCAGAAATTATGGCCTTTGAAACTGCTTTAAGTGAGGATACTGAGTTACAGTCGGAGTTGAAGCTTTACCAATCCGTAAGAGGGACATTAAAATCTAACTTAGCTCCGGATTACACTGATGCTGAATTTAAAGCGACTTTAAATCAGTTTACAAAACAACATTTCAACAATACCAAAGCAAAACCAACGGCAAAAATAATTGCGTTTAGCAAAATATGGTACGCTGCAGCAATTTTAGTTATCGGCTTGATGGTTTGGGCGCCATGGAATAAAAACCTTTATAATAAATATGCTGATACAGAAATGATTTCTTTCGCCGAAAGGGGAAATAATGATCAAGCAGATTTACAATCGGCAACGGATGCGTTTAATGCAGGTAAGTTTGAAGAAGTAGAAAAAATACTGACGCCAATAGTAAAAGCAGATCCCGCTAATGATATGTTACGCTATTATTTAGGAGTTGCGCAATTAGAATCCGACTCGCTTAACATCGCTAGAGAAAATTTATCCATCGTTGCAGCTAAAGAATCGCTGTTAAAGTATGATGCTACCTTTTATATGGCACTTAGCTTTCTGAAAGAAAAAAACAAGGACGAGTGCAAAGTGTGGCTCAAAAAAATCCCTAAAGATGCAGCCAATTACGATAGGGCGCAGGAGCTGTTAAAAGATTTATAAACTCAACAAGCTAATAAAAATTGCTTAAAAAAAGGGTTCTGAATTACGAAAAGCCTTTTTTTAAGCTAAAAAGTGTAACCACAAATTGCTGAATATCAGTTTAATAATCTCGACACTTCGACTTTACAAAAACGAAACCGCCTGATTCTCCGCCGTCATAATTTTCATACAAATTACCGTCCTTGTGCGACAACTTAATTGGCATTTTAGATGTTTTTCCTTCCGCATCAAAAGTATAAGTAAGTTTCAGGGTATCGTTGTCTAACGTTCCTTTTACGTTCCCTTTGCTATTGTCTTTCTCTGCAAACTTGTACCATAATTTCCCTGTGACTTCCCCATTGGTTTCCTGTATCGATAAAAACGCCGAATCTGTTTTGACAAAAGCTGTGTAGCATTGGGTTTCATCTGACAAGCTGAGCCTGCTGGTATCTGTCATCACGTTTCCTAACTGTGGGTCATTTACAGGGTATTCTGCAGGAGCTTCTTTTGTTTGGTTTTGGTTGCAGGCAGCCAAGGCGAACAACAAAACAATTCCGGTAAAGACTTTATTTTTCATAATAGTTTTAAATGAAATTTAACAAAATTAATGCCTTTAATTAATTCTGGATGTGATTGTTCAATGGGATTTTTTGGCAAGGGTCGTATTGGAAGTCTATTTTTTAGTTTGAATTCGTATAGTTGTTTTGAT
>JBBSTQ010000239.1:0-5598 GCA_038235745.1 Sphingobacteriales bacterium | reverse complement strand
TACTTTTAACACCAACCATAGCCTAACAGTTTTAGGTGGTGTGTCTTATCAGAAATTCATCAATGAAGACTTTGGTGCCAGAAGTCAGTCTTTTTTATCCAACTCAGTCTCATTCAGAAACTTGGGTAGCGGTTCTGTGGCACTTCCACCGAACTCTAATTTAACAGAATCTCAGCTTGCATCTTACTACGGCAGGTTGACCTACAATTTTTCGGACAGATACTTACTAACGTTCAACGCCAGATATGATGCTTCTTCCAACTTCAGCAGGAACGAAAAGTGGGCTTTTTTCCCTTCAGGTGCGTTTGCATGGAATATGCACAACGAAGAATTCATGAAAAACGTGGAGGCAATAAGTAGCTTTAAATGGAGAGTAAGTTATGGTTTAACAGGTAATCAGGCTATTGATCCATACCAAACCTTAGCTGGCTTTTCTTCTGTATTCTCAGCTATTGGCAATGTGCCTGTAAATGCAGTTAGACCAACGCGAATTGCCAACGACTTTTTAAAATGGGAAACTACCGCACAACGTAACTTAGGTGTTGATATCGGTTTGTTGAAAAATAGAATCTCTTTAACAGTAGATTATTACAATTCGATAACTTCTGATTTACTGTTTGATGTGCCTTTGCCACAATATTCTGGCTACACTTCGCAAATCAAAAACATCGGAAAAATACAAAATTCCGGTCTTGAGTTTAGTTTAGGTACAAGAAATTTAACAGGTGCTTTCACTTGGAATACTGATTTTAACATTTCTTTCAATCGTAACAAAGTTTTAGAATTACCAGGCGGTAATGACATTATTTACGCAAACGCACCTAGCCACATGGTGGGTATTGGTAGTACTTCACAAATTTTAAGAGTAGGCCAACCAATTGGCAGTTTCTTCGGATGGATTTATGATGGTGTTTATCAAACCGGAGATACTTTTTTAACAGGTGGTGGTTTTGAGCAAGTAGCCGGTGGCGAAAAGTTTAGAGACATTAGCGGTAAAAAAGACGGTACTGGAAAACCACTTTTCGAGCCAGATGGAGTGATCAATAATGATGATAGAGCTATAATCGGTAACCCAAACCCTAAATTTATTTATGGTTTCAATAATGATTTCAGCTTTAAAAACTTTGATTTGAATGTGTTCTTCCAGGGTTCGCAAGGTAACGATATGTTGAGCTATACGTTGTTGGAACTAGAAACAATCTCTGGAAGAAACAACGCAACTACTGAAGCTTTAAGTCGTTGGACCCCAACTAACACTAATACTAACGTACCAAAGGCATCTGCAGTGAGGTCACAAAGAGCTTCTTCCAGGTTTGTTTTTGACGGTAGCTACGTTAGGTTAAAGAACGTTTCTTTGGGATACACTTTGCCTAAAAGCACTGCAACCAAGTTCAACTTGCAAAGCTTTAGAGTTTTTGTAAGTGCGCAAAACTTGTTTACAGCAACCGAGTACAGAGGGTTTGACCCAGAAGTAAATTACAGAAGCTCAAACTTAAACGCAGGTGTTGATTATGCAAGTTACCCTAACGCAAAATCTATAACTGCCGGAATTAATGTTGGTTTTTAATTAAGAGAAACGAAGATGAAAAAGATATTATTAATGACACTTGCAGTTTCAGTAAGCTTGTTAAGTGTAAACTGCACCAAATTGTTAGAAGAGAAACCGGTAGGCTTACTAGAGCCAGAAGGTTTCTTCAAAACTAAAAAAGACGTAGAAGCATCAGTTTTTGGCGCTTATGGAAGAATTGCGTCCGAGCCTTTATTCGGTCGCCAATTTATAAGCGCTTTAATGCTTAGGAGCGATATGGTAGATATCGGCGATAGAGCAACCAGTCCTGAGAGAATTCAAGTAAACGATTTTAATATGGATGAGAACAACGGCATGGTTAGGCGTTTTTGGCCAGTTTGGTACGAAGTGATCTCTGCTGCAAACACAGCAGAAGCAGGAGCTAAAAGTTTAGGATTGCCCGAGGCGGATATAAACCCGCTAATTGCCGAAGCAAAGTTTATCAAAGCGTTTAGCTATTTTCACTTGGTTCGAACTTTCGGCGATATTCCTTACATAGATGCGGTTGCAGGCCCAGAAGCATTAAAAAGCATCTCAAAAACTAAGGAAGCCGATGTTTACAAGGGCATTATTAAAGATTTAGAATTCGCAAAGCAATGGTTGCCAGAGAGACAGCCAAACGACGTACGCACTCGCCCAACCAGGGCAACTGCCGCTGCTTATTTAGCTTCAGTCTACCTAACAATTGCTGTTACTGCCGAAGATTATGGCAAGGCTTACACCGAAGCAAAATGGGTAATTGATAACAAAGCCAAGTACGCGTTAATATTAGAAACTGATTTTCAAGACTTGTTTAGAGCCGAAAAAGGAAATAACATGAAAGAACATCTTTTCGCCGTTGATTTTGTTGGTCAGTTATCTAAACCTGGTGGAGAAAACGACGACCTTATTGGACTAATGACTGGGATTAGAAATACGTCTCAGTCTGGGTTTGGTGTGTTGGTTCCATCACTTAAGGTTTACACGGACTGGGATGCTAACGATTACCGCAGGGCGGTTAGTTTTAATGATGTTACCGTGAATTCAGCAGGCATAACTATCCCATATACGTCTTTTCCAAATGAAAAACGTCCTCATATAGCAAAATGGAGGCGTTTCCCAGGCAATGCAATTGCTAACGGTAGATATTCTGATTTCAACTATCAAGACATGCGTTATGGAGAGGTTTTGTTAATTGCTGCAGAAGCACTTACAGAAAAGAACAACGCTGCAACGGCGGAAGCTGTAGGTTACATTAATGAAATTAGAGCGAGGGCGAGAAATAAAGCTGGTGTTCCTCAACTATTTCCAGCAGATTTAGCTCTGGCTACCGTAACTTCAAAAGGTCAAATGATTGATATAGTGATGAACGAGAGACGTTTAGAATTAGCTTTTGAATTCAAACGTTGGTACGATATTAAACGTAGAAAGTTGGGTAATGAAGCTTTCAAGAGTGCTGGTTCTTTGGAACCTCACGCAAATTTTGATGCTACGAGAGATTATCTGATGCCTTTACCAGCAGAAGAGTTGAAATTGAATCCTAATTTGAAACCTCAGAACGCTGGTTATTAATAGCTATTTAGTATAACTAAAATCCTCAAAACTCTTGTGAAAGATTTTGGGGATTTTTTTTAATACAAGATTCATTCTTTTAATGTGTTAGAATTTAAAAACCAAAGTTAATTGTGCGACAAATTTTAATACCCAGTTCATTTACATCAAAAAGCCATGAGTATTAAGATTCTACCACCTCTTCTTTAAAATTTTCCCTATTTTACTAGTTCGCAACCCATATTTTAGCCCTACCAATTAAAATATTTATCAAAATGAACAAACTGAAATTTGTTTTAGCAACAGTATTATTTTTCTTTTTCACAAACAGCCAAGCCCAGCAAAGCCAAAGACTGATCAAAAACTGGGAGTTTTTGAAAAGCGATTTAGGCGGAATTTGGGAAGCCAACCGCCCAGCAAAAGAGGGAAGCCCCGAAACGGTTCCTATCTGGAGCAATGTTACTTTGCCACACTGTTTTAATGCTGAAGATGCTGTAGATCCAGATGTGAACTATTATCAAGGGCCAGGCTGGTACCGTACAAACTTGAAAATCGATAACCCATATAAAAATGGTAGAACCATTTTACACTTTGAAGGTGCGGGGCAAAAAACACAGGTTTATGTTTACAACACCAAAGTTGGCGAACATGTTGGTGGTTATGATGAATTTACAGTAGACATTACCGATGCGGTTACTAAGTTTAAAAAGGATACGGCGTTCACAAAGCGTTTCAAGGGAGAAATTCCTATTTCCATCCGTTGCGATAATTCCCGCGATTTAGAAATGATGCCTTCAGATCTCTCGGACTTTAACGTTTACGGCGGACTTTACCGTTACCTAAACTTGGTTTATGTACCACAGCTTTCTGTTGATAAAGTTTTTGCATTGGCTGAAGTTGATGCTACCGGTAAGCAAGGAACATTAAAAATTTCTTCTCGTTTTTATAATCCGCAAAACATTGCAAGTGCAAACGTCAATATTAAAGTGATTGATCCAAATGGCAAAGTTATCAGCAACAGCCAAAAACAATTCAGCACTATTAAATTGCAAGAAGAACTAATGCAGTTGCAATTAAAAAAACCAATTTTATGGTCTCCCGAAAAACCAAGCCTTTACCAAGTTGAAGTTACTGCTGAGCAAGACGGCGAAAGAGCAACGCACATCACAAAAATCGGTTTCCGCAACTTCGAATTTGTAAAAAAAGGGCCATTCATGCTTAACGGAAAGCGCTTGTTGTTACGAGGAACGCACCGACATGAAGACCATGCAGGTGTAGCGCAAGCGATGACGGAGGAAATGATTCGTACTGAAATGCAACTGATGAAAGATATGGGCGTAAACTTTATCCGTTTAGGTCATTATCAGCAATCACGTGTCGTTTTAAATCTTTGCGATAGCTTAGGGATTATGGTTTGGGAAGAAATTCCGTGGTGTCGTGGTGGTTTAGGTGGCCCGGTTTATCAGGCTCAAGGCAAAAGAATGCTCACAAATATGATTGAACAGCATTACAACCATCCATCCGTAATTATTTGGGGTTTGGGTAATGAAAACGATTGGCCTAACGATTTTACCACTTTTGACGAAGGTAAAATTAGAGCTTACATGAGCGAACTGAATGATTTAAGCCACAAATTAGACAATACCAGAATGACGGCAATTCGCCGTTGCGACTTTTGTAAAGATATTGTAGATGTTTACTCGCCGTCTATTTGGGCAGGTTGGTACAGAGGGATTTATACTGACTACAAAGAAATATCCAAGAAAGAATTTGATGCCGTTGATCGCTTTTTACACGTAGAATGGGGTGGCGATAGTCACGCTGGTCGCCATTCAGAATCTCCGGATGATGCGATTAGCAAAGTTAAAAAATCAGTTTCAGGTGATGAAAGGGCAGGAGATGCCTCGCTTTATGGCGGAAGTGCTAGAGTTTCTAAAGACGGCGATTGGAGCGAATCTTATATTGTCAACTTAATTGATTGGCATTTAAAAGAGCAAGAAACCATGCCTTGGTTAAGCGGAACGGCTTATTGGCCATTCAAAGATTTTTCTACACCTGTTCGTCCGGACAATCCAGTGCCTTACATGAACCAAAAAGGAGTGGTAGAACGTGATTTCACAAAGAAAGAAGCTTACTACGTTTTCCAATCTTACTGGACAAAAGATTTAATGGCACACATTTACGGACACAGTTGGCCGGTACGCTGGGGCGATAAAGACGAAGCTCGTATGGTAAAAGTATATTCTAATGCAGATGAAACCGAGCTTTTTGTGAACGGTAAAAGTCAGGGCGTTAAAAAACGTAATAGCCAGGATTTCCCTGCAGCAGGTTTACGTTGGATGGTAAACTACCAAGAAGGCGAAAACCAAATAAAGGTCATCGCAAAAAGAGGAAAAGAAACTGTAACAGATGAAATCTCGCAACAATACCAAACCGCTAAATGGGGCAAACCAGCAAAACTAACTTTAGAAAAGATTATGGATGCCGATGGCAAAACCACC
>JBBSTQ010000238.1:0-5631 GCA_038235745.1 Sphingobacteriales bacterium | reverse complement strand
TCGTTTAGCTTATCGGATACTCGGGTGGCAAATTCTAAAAAGTATTCACGCACCACTTCCCGTTGTTCGTTGGCTTTATCTTCGTAAATAATTGCGTTGTCTTGATCGGTTTTTAGCGTCTGCTCTTTTCTTCCCTCGCTACCCAAAACAATAAAAACAAATTTAGCCGGTGCAGGCCCAATTTCGCTAAACACCTCCTCAATAACTTTATTAGAAATGGTATCGGCAATGGTTGTAATTACTTGGTTTACTATTTCTGCATGAACACCACGCCCAAGCAATTGCGAAACAATGCTAGGTAACTTGCGCCACTTTTCCCTGAGTTCTTTGGTGTTTAACGCCGATTTTACCGACTGGATAAAAACCAAAGGCGATTGTGCCTGCTCGCTCAATAAACGGTTTCTGCTCAAAAAACCTTCAAATTCGCCATTGTTTTCAATTAGCAAGTACCTGCTTTTTGTACGGAACATCAATAAAATAGCTTCGTAAATGTAGGCGTCTTTAGAAATCGAGATGGTATTGCTGTCCATCACTTCTTCGATAGGTCTGTTTGCATCTAACTGTTTGGCAATTACCCGGTCACGTAAGGTAATATCGGTAACGAAGCCTATAATTTTATTTTCATCATTATTGATGAACAGACAGCTGGTTTTTTGTTGCGCCATTTTTGTAGCACATTCAAAAATAGGCGTTTGGCGATGGCAAGTGTTCAAAGGTTGGTAATTAATGCCTTCAATTTTGCGAGAGTACAACTGTTCAGATGCGATATAGCTTTCCTCAAACAATGCCGGTTTTTTGTAAAAATGTGCAAACTCTTCATTCAGCATCCTTTTTCCGAAATCATGGGTAAAGAAATGGAAAAAGTTCTCATAAGCACTGCAAAGTCCTCTAAAATGTTTCCTCGGCAACACATAGACCAAAGTTCCTTTTTTAGCGATTACAGTTTTTAGCGCTTTTTTTCTGTTGAGCAATACAGAAATCCCTCCAAATACTCGGTTGTTGTTCAATGTTTCTAAATCTCTTTTATTGCGGTTACCATCATAAAAAAAAGATTCATACGATCCTTCAACAATCAAATCTACCCCTTTCATTTTGGTAATTTCCTGCTCGTAAATCAGCTTGTCTTTGCTATATCGAACTTCTTCTAAAACTTCTGCCACACCAATTAAAACGTCAGTTGGTAAGGTGTTGAACGGACTGGTGTTTTGTAAAAAAGATAGTTTATTTTCCATAAAAATAAAGTGCTATTAGTAAGATAACCACTATGATAATGACGATATAAAAAATATCAGTGTTTTGGTAATAGGCTGATTTAACGGCCTTAATTTCCAACGAATGCTTTTCAACAATCTGTTGGTCCACCTCGCCTTTTTTCAAAAGATGAATAAATATTTCTGCGGTCAACTGTGCATCAGCTAGAGCGTTATGCAAATTTTCAGGCCGAATTTTAAAAAGTGTTTTGTAAAACACATTAAGTCGTAGAAATTTAAACGCTGGATTTTTTACGTAGCTAGCACTAGCTTTTAAAGTGCAAAACAACGACGAACCGTTTAGCGGACTTGGGATAGCCAAACGATGGCATTCTGCCTCAATCATGCAATAATCCAGCTCCGCAAAATGCGCAATAATTAGCGGTTTGTACTGTGCGATATCTTCTGCTAAAATATTGAACACCGGTTCTCTTTCTTTTCCTTCTCTCGCCAAAAAATCCTCGGTGATGTGATGTATTTTTTTTGAAGCCTCGGTTATGATAAAACCGTTTGGTTTGAGGTAATGATTTTCTTTCTTAATCTCTTTGCCGTTTCCATCTAAAATAATCCAAGCAATTTGTAATACGTGAGGCCAAGCGTATTTCTCGCTGTAAGGTGCATCCCATTTTTTTGGTCTGCCAGAAGTTTCGGTATCTATAACTAAGAAAAAATCCTGCAAAGTGCTGTTTTAAAATTATGCGATTAAATTACAGAAAATTGTAAGTAATAGAACAAGAAAAGCTGTCTTAATTTTCTTACGACGGCTTTTTAAAAGGTATGATTTATTATCTGGACCAGCCTGCTGTCGATAGGACGCTGTCATTTAAATTCAGTAACTAAGAGGTGTTTATAGTATTTGAACGATGTAACTTTAGTTTTAGATATCGGTATGTTTTAATGATAAAATCAGTTCATTAGATTAACTTTATAATTATGAGCAACATCAAATTATTTGAAAGTAAACAGGTGCGTTCTCAGTATAATGAGGAAGAAGAGAAGTGGTATTTTTCTATTGTGTATCTTATTGAAGTGCTTACCGATTTTATTAATTCAACAGATTATGTAAAGAAATTGCGTAAACGAAATTCGGAACTAGGAAGGTTTGTTGTTTTGTCCCAAGATAGAAATGGTAGATAAAAGAGGGACATAAAACTAATCAAATAAGATTTTTAATGTAATTTAATTCCATAATATGACTAACTTAAAATTATTTGGAGAAAGCCAAATCCGTTCGCTTTGGAATGAAGAAGCACAAGAATGGTATTTTGCCGTTGTTGATGTGGTCGCAGTTTTAACAGATAGCTTAGACGCAAAAGATTATTGGTATAGAATGAAAAAGCGTGAAAAGGTTTCTGGTTTTGAGTTATCGACAATTTGTCGACAACTCAAAATACAAGCTAGTGATGGGAAAAAATATACTACCGATTGCGCTACTAAGAAAGGGTTATTAAGAATCATCCAGTCCATACCATCGCCGAAAGCAGAACCATTTAAACAATGGTTAGCGCAAGTTGGGGCAGAACGTATTGCTGAAATAGAAAACCCGGAATTGGCACAAGCCCGTATCAGATCTACTTACAAAGCTAAGGGTTACAGCGACGAATGGATAGAGAAACGTATCAGAGGTATACTGGTACGTGACGAGTTAACTAGCCAATGGCAGCAACGTGGCGTAAAAGTAGGTAAGGAATACGCAATTTTAACTGCTGAAATAAGTAAGGCAACTTTTGGTATTATCCCGAGTGATTATAAAAAGTTAAAAGGTCTTACGAAACAAGCAGAGAATTTGAGAGACCACATGACAGACCTAGAGTTAATTTTCACTATGCTTGGCGAAGCATCAACAACCGAAATAGCAAAAAATAAAAATGCACAAGGTTTTGTAGAGAACCACCAAGCGGCCAAAGCTGGAGGAAATGTTGCGGGGAGCGCAAGAAAAGATTTGGAAAAAAAGTCGGGTAAAAAGATTGTTAGTAAGCAAAACTTTAAGGATTTAAAAGGCAATAAAACTATCGAAGATTAAATAACAAATTATGTTATCGCAAACCGTTTATCTCAAACGTCTTTGGTATAATAATGGACGCAATAAAATAATAAACCACAGCTCAAAAAACAGCTGTCAAAAAACTAAACCATAAAAAATAAATGGATTTCATAAATTATTACAAAGTATTAGGGACTGATAAAAGCGCAACGGATGCGGATATAAAGAAGGCCTACCGTAAGATGGCTCGTAAATACCATCCGGATATTAATCCCAATAATAAAGATGCTGAAAAGAAATTCAAGGAGATTAACGAAGCCAATGAAGTTTTGAGCAAGCCCGAAAATCGTAAGAAATACGATAAATACGGAAAGGATTGGAAACACGCAGATAAGTTTGAGGCAGCTGGTCGACAACCCAATTACGGTGGTGGCCAACCACAAGGTGGTTACCAGCAATCTTATCAAGGTGGGGGATACGAGCAGTCAGATTTTTCGGACTTTTTTAGCTCAATGTTTGGTGGAGGCGGAGGTGGCAATAGCCGACAGAGCAGATTTAGAGGTCAGGATTTTAACGCTGAGCTAAAACTTGATTTAAGGGATGTTTATATTACAGAAAAACGAACGATTACCGTTAACGGAAAAAACATTAGGTTGACAATTCCTGCTGGCGTTAGTGACGGGCAAGTGATAAAAATTAAGGGCTACGGTGGGGCAGGGGCGAGCGGCGGAACAGCTGGCGATTTGCACATTAAGTTTACCATCGCCAACAATACTGATTTTAAAAGAGATGGCGACAATTTACTGTCAAACGTAGATTTAGATCTTTATACGGCTATTTTGGGTGGCGAAGTTTTAGTAGAGACTTTCGACGGGAAAGTAAAACTTAAAATTACACCCGGCACTGAAAGCGGCGCTAAAGTTAAGCTGAAAGGAAAAGGTTTCCCCGTTTATAAAAAAGAAGGGGTTTTTGGCAATCTAATTGTGACCTATAATTTAAGTTTACCAAAAAACCTAAGTGAAGAAGAGAGAGAACTTTTTGAAAAACTAGCAAAACTCAAAAATCATGGCTAAAGAAAACTACATCACACTCACTACTATTTGTACAGCGTACAATGTGGAGATGACTTTTATCAACGATTTAAAGGAAAATGACCTGTTAAAAATCAGTTATGTTGAGGATGCGCCCTGCATTCATCAAGATTTATTGACGCAGTTGGAAAAAATACTTCGCTTGCACCAAGACTTAAAAATTAATGTTGCAGGTATTGATGCTGTTTTTAATTTATTACATCAAGTGGATGATTTGCAGTTGCAAATAGGTAATTTACAAAACCGGCTGAGCGCTTATGAAGATTAGTGGCTTCGTATTTCAGATCAATTGTTAGTTAAAACATTGGTTTGCCTCCATGGGTGTTTTGTGACCTTCGTCACTAATTGAGTTTGTAGGTGTTAAATTCGTGATTTCTGTATAGTCCTTGACGTTTGTATGACAATCGACAAGTTCATTTTAATCAATTAAAATACAGAAATTCAAAATCATGAAAAACTTTAAAATTTTAACAACTGCAATTATTTTTTGTTTAGGAGTAACATTTATGACGTCTTGTGGCGGTAGTGATACCAATTCAGAATCTACGGACGGTACTACACAAACAACTGATACCGATATGACTGCTGAATCTGTAGATCCAAATGCTAAAAGCGACAGTAAAGGTGTAGGCAAATTTACCAGTGTAGATATATCAGCAACAATTGACGATGCAATGGCAGCTAAAGGACAGGCTATTTTTGAAAACAAATGTACGCCATGCCATAAGATTACCGAAGAAAAGTTAGTGGGGCCAGGCTTGAAAAATATAACGAACCTGCGTACGCCAGAATGGATAATGAATATGATTACTAGCCCAGAAGAAATGACTAAAAAAGATCCAATTGCAAAAGCCTTGTTTGAAGAGCATTTGATACAAATGGTAGGACAGAACGTTTCTGATGATGAAACCCGTCAAATTCTTGAGTATTTAAGAAAGAACGATAAAGGATAATTTTTACGGAAGAAAGTCTTCCTATCTAATCTTAAAACAAAAAAACCTGATCCAAAAAGATTAGGTTTTTTGTTTTTAAATTGTCTTGTTCTCTAAAACTAGTTGCAAAGGTTTTCGCTTTAAGCTTTTAGCCTTCTGCTTTGAGCCTAAGAAAACCAAGCCATCACGTCATCTTTTTGAGGCATAGCAATATCTAATTTCATCTTTTTACGCATGCCGCCTAAATCGTTGAACACTTTATTAGGGTTGGCAGTTTTTAAATCTTCTGGTGTGTTGATATTCATTTTTCGTAACACCGGAACCCATTCCGCCGGAATTCCTAAAGCTATTAAATCGTCATCCGTATAAACTTT
>JBBSTQ010000237.1:0-5632 GCA_038235745.1 Sphingobacteriales bacterium | reverse complement strand
TTGGATAGCTTGGGTAAGTTTGATGCCTTGGTTGATTATAGTAAACAGCAGAAAGAACAACCCTATAAACAAGTACAAAAGCTTTACAAAACCAGTGCTGCCGCCGGCTTCGGAAAAGACAGTATGTTACATTTTATCCCGTTAGGTGTGTTTATTCCTGCAAAAGTTGATAATCTTCTAATTGTTTCTATGTCGTGTTTTAAAGATTTTGAGACGGAAGATTTAAGGAATATCGCTTTATGGACGAACATGGGACAAGCAGCGGGGGCACTTGCTGCCTACGGGCCGTTTTTTGGCGTTGGCCCAAAACAAGCTAGCATCCGCCTGACGCAAAATGAGATGATTGACTATAAAAGCTTTTTTTATCCTGTTTTGGATGTTAAAGAAAATGATGTGGCTTGGTATCCGGTGCAGAAAATCATAGCTAGTGGGGTTTTAAAGTTCGATTTCGAAAAAGGAAAGTTTAATCCGGACAGTGCGGTGTTAACCAGTGACATTAAAATTGCTATGGCATTGTTATATCCAAGATCAAGAATTTGGTTTATTGAGAATAAAAATGTGGAGCAACTTACTGTAGAAAGCACTGTGTCTTTGCTTAGTTTTGTAAGTGGCAGAGATCCAGTTTCTATCCAACAGGAGGTTGAGCAACGTTGGAAAAGCTATTATAAATTTGACACCAAATATGATAAAGACAAAATGGTAAACAAACTAGAATTAGCTAGTTTATTAGACACGTCTTTGAGTCCGTATAATGTGAATGTTAATTTCGCAGGCTTTGATCTTCGTTAAATTTACATTTAACAGATGGGTTATTTTAAAAGAAAACGCTGAGCGCTATAATTTTTTGATACTTTTGCAGCCACACCGCTTTTAATGGAATAATTGTTGTTGACCCGACAGCACAAAATGAAAATATTTTGAAGAAAGTTGCTTCTCACTTATCCCAAAAGTTTAATAATATGTTCTTGGAGTTATACCGGGTTCACTTGTTTATAATGAAGTTTTTTAGGGAAGCGGTAGCGCCTCCTTATGAAGGAAAGGAAATTTTAAAACAGTGCTATCAAGTAGGTTACAAGTCTTTAGCTTTAATTTCTTTAACTGGTTTTATCACAGGAATCGTTTTCACAAAACAATCTAGGCCGTCGTTGGCAGAATTTGGTGCCACATCTTGGGTGCCATCCTTAGTTGGCATTGCCATGTTACGGACATTGGCACCTTTATTAACTGCATTGATTTCGGCAGGTAAGGTTGGTTCAAGCATTGGTGCTGAATTAGGATCTATGAAAGTTACTGAGCAAATAGACGCTATGGAGGTTTCCGCCACTAATCCGTTCAGTTACTTAGTGGTTACGAGGGTTCTAGCAACAACTATTGCAATTCCAATTTTAACTTTTTATACTGCATTAGTGGCGCTTTTGGGCGCTTATGTAAATGTTTCCATGTCTGAAAGCACCAGTTTTAGTGCTTTTGTACAATCTTTTTTAGAATCCATCACTTTTTTAGATATTATCGCATCTACTTTGAAAGCTTTAGTTTTTGGTTTTACCATTGGGATGGTGGGTTGCTACCAGGGATATAACTCCTCAAAAGGAACCGAAGGTGTGGGTAAGGCCGCTAATTCTGCAGTGGTGGTTGCAATGTTTTTAGTATTTGTTGAGGAGGTCATCGCTACTCAAATCACTTTCTTTTTTAGAACCTAATGCAACAGAAACCTAAAACAGAAAACCGTAAATCGGTAATTACTATTAAGAAGATTGAAAAATCCTTCGGAGAATATCATGTGTTACGGGGTGCAGATTTAGACTTGTACGAGGGTGAAAACTTAGTGGTTCTTGGGAGATCTGGTACAGGTAAATCTGTTTTAATCAAAATTATATCTGGTTTGCTTAAGCAAGACAGTGGAAGTGTTGAAGTTTTAGGAAACAATGTTGCCCAACTCAGCGGCAAAGAATTATTACAGCTACGGTTACGGATTGGTTTTTCTTTCCAAAACAGTGCATTATATGATAGTATGACTGTTCGAGGAAATTTAGAATTCCCGTTAGTCCGAAACAAAAAAAACCTGAGTAAAGCAGAAGTTGATTATGCTGTAGAGACTGTTTTAGACGCAGTTGGCCTATCGCAAACCATCAACCAAATGCCGTCTGAACTTTCTGGCGGACAAAGAAAGCGAATTGGAATTGCTCGCACTCTTATTTTACAGCCAGAAATAATGTTATACGATGAGCCTACAGCAGGCTTAGACCCAATAACTTGTATAGAAATCAACAGTTTAATTAACGAAGTACAAGAGCGGTTCAAGACCAGCTCTATTATTATCACGCATGATTTAACTTGCGCCAAAGCTGTAGGAAACAGAATTGCGATGTTGTTAGACGGGCATTTTCAGCGAGTTGGAACTTTTGATGAGGTGTTTGCTACCGAGGACGAGCGGGTTACTCCATTTTTTGATTACAATTTTATTCAATAAAAAATATGAGCCAGACTAAAGAGAATAAAAAGGCAATAACTGTAGGGATATTTTTATTCGTGGGAATTTTAATTTTTTTACTAGGTATTTTTACACTTGGTGGCCAAAGAAAAACCTTTGTTAAGAGCTTTAAGCTTACTGTAATATTTGATGATATTCAAGGATTGAAGGTTGGAAACAACGTTTGGTTTTCTGGAGTTAAGGTGGGTCTCATCAAAAAGATTGAATTTTATGGCAGTTCGCAAGTTATGGTTACCTTAAATGTGGAAGAAGAAGCGCACAAATACATTCACAAAGATGCGAAGGCAAGTATCAGCTCGGACGGTTTAATTGGAAACAAAATTGTAGTTATTGACGGAGGTTCACCAAAATTTCCATTTGTTGAAGATGGGGATAAGATTGCAGTAAACACCACGCTATCTACAGATGACATTATGAAAACCTTGCAGGTAAACAACAAAAACCTGAATGATATTACTAGAGATTTTAAGCTTTTAGCAAACAATTTGGTGGAAGGCAAAGGTACAATGGGTGCTTTGTTAACCGACCAGCAAATTGCAGATGACTTTAAAGCCATCGTGAGAAACCTAGAAACCACAACTGCATCCACCAACAAAATGGCGATGGAATTAAACACTTTTAGTAAGAAGCTGAATACAAAAGGCGGCTTAGCAGATGATTTGTTAACGGACACCGAGGTGTTTGCAAGGCTTAAAACATCTGTAAATGAACTGCAAAAAACTGCGTCATCGGCAGCGGCACTTACGCAAAATTTAAACAAAGCCAGCGGCAAGCTAAACCAAACAGATAATGCGGCTGGTATATTATTGAACGATGAAAAAACCGCTGACCAAGTAAGGCAAATTATGCAAAACTTGGAAACCAGCAGTAAAAAACTCGATGAAAACATGGAGGCTTTGCAAAGCAACTTTTTGCTGAGAGGTTTTTTTAAGAAAAAAGCAAAGGCAGAGGCGGAAGCAACTAACTAGTTTTTGCGAGATGAAGATGGCAATAAACGCACAATATTACATCAATAAACTTAAGCTAACCGCCCACCCCGAAGGTGGTTTTTATGCAGAAACTTACCGTGGAAAGCAACTTGTTCCAAATAGCGAGGGCAATAACAGAAACATCAGTACCGCCATCTACTTTTTACTGAGCGAAAATCAAAAATCACATTTCCATCGAATAAAGTCTGATGAACTTTGGTTTCATCATGAAGGAGAGTCGCTGAAAATCAGCATGATAATAGATGGTAAGCTAGCCGTTATTTTGTTGGGCAAAGATTTAGAGAACGGCGAGGTTTTGCAAGCAACCGTCCCGGCGAATTGCTGGTTTGCATCTCAGGTTAAAGATGGGAAAGGTTTTGTATTGGTAAGTTGCACTGTAGCTCCTGGTTTTGACTTTGCCGATTTTGAAATGGCTAGAAAAGCTGATTTGCAGGCGGAATTTAAGGGTTATGATGAGGCTTTTGAAGAATTGTGTTTGAGGTAGGGCTTAATAAGGGCAGAAAGCCAAAGGCATAAGGCTGAAAGTTAAATCGGTTTTAATCTACCATCATATTCTTTGCGAAATCACATTGAAAACTCCGCACAAAAAATCTGCATCAGAAATTCATCCAATGCAGATTATCATAAATTTTAAAAACTCTTATCCCTTAGGGTTCAATATCAAATCAATTCTTGCTAAAGCATCTGTCAAATGTGCTTTTAAAATCACGTTGCTGTATCGCGGTAAAGCTCTTTTAATATTACTTTGTAAATTGACCAAGACCAATCTCGCCATCGGGCGAATGTCTGATTGTGAAGCGTTAATTTTAGTCGGTTCGTTGCCCCCAGTTTGGTTTTGAGTCAACAAATAATCTAACCTATCAATGTATGCTCTTTGCAGGTTTCTGCGGTACAAATCAATATTAGCACCATTGCTTAATTCAGAAAATACTCCGTTTTGTAAATCGCTGAAAAGCTCATTAATTGCGTAGGCGTTGTTGCCGTTTTTGGCGCTATTGTCAATCACTCTAGCTAAACGAGAAAATTCTAAAATGCTATTTAATGTTCCGCTTTGCATTCTGCCAATCCGCTCAACCATTAACGCATTGTCAAACTTTGCCAATGATTGCGTATTCAACATCCAATTTGGAGTTTTAAAAGCCTGGTTTATAATAAACTGCACTGCTTCTTTTTGTATTGCTTTAGGTACATGGGTATAAACAGCCCCAGCTTGATCGTAGGTTTTATCATTCTCGTAAATACCGCCAATATTAGATTTTACATGACCCATGTATCTAGTAAACTGATTGATTATTTCACCGTAAAGCTCTTGTAGATTATCATAAGGCTTCCCCTCTTCGTAAGTCCATTTTTCAATGTTTGGAACAATCCGTTTTAAGTTTTCTATTCCGTAAGCGGATGCTTTCATTGCATCATCCCCTAAATCTTCCGATTGCGCTCTTGGATCTACCGGATTACCCGTTTGCTGTCCGTAGAAATATAAAGGGTTGCCCGCTTTTTCAACCGTCCATTTATTCAGCGTTGCCGATTCTTGCTCCACGTTTTTATCCTCAAAAAACGTATAACCCCATTTAATTGCCCATTTATCATAAGGGCCAATTCCGGGATACAACAAAACCCCTTTATCTTGGGGTTGGGCAATATAATTGAAACGGGCGTAATCCATAATTGAAGGTGCAGTGCCTCCCATTTTTTTGGTAAAAGCCACAGAACGCAAAGAATCAACGGGGTAAGCAACGCTAGAGCCGAAGTTATGCGCTAAACCTAACGTGTGACCTACTTCATGCGAAGACACAAAACGAATCAACTGACCCATCGTCTCATCTTTAAACTTAGGCATTCTTGCATCAGGATTTACCGCAGCTGTCTGCACAAAAAACCAATTACGAACTAAATTCATTACATTATGATACCAACCAATATCGGATTCTATGATTTCACCAGACCGAGGATCAGAAATATGTGGACCGTAAGCATTGGCAATATTTGACGCAAAGTATCGGATTACTGAATAACGAGCATCCTCGGGCGACCAATCTGGATCATCTGTTGGCGCTTCTAAACAAGTAATCGCATTTTTAAAACCGGCAGCTTCAAAAGCGACATTCCAATCTTTTACACCTTCAATTAAATAAGGTCTCCATTTTTTTGG
>JBBSTQ010000236.1:0-5659 GCA_038235745.1 Sphingobacteriales bacterium | reverse complement strand
ACCTTTCGATGACCCTCCCCAAATAAAGGGAAAACAACTTTTACAGGGGTCTCTGTTCTGAAATATTGAAAAATATCCCCAATTTGAACGAAAGAGATTACTTTTTGAATCCCACTAAACGTTTAGGACACTATTGATATTTTAACTATCCGGTTTTGAATTACGCATGTAAGTAACTCTATCATGTTTGCTTCATTATTCTAAACAAACTTATAATGTGCAGAATTGAAAATTTAAACAAAAAGCCCGAAGTTATCTAAACCCAGTTGAAGCGACAGCCCACAGCGAGCTTTTCAGCGAGCGAGGACTACAGCGAATTCCGATAGCGATCGGAAGGGACTGCCGTGATTTTATTGCATTACAGCAACTTTTCAAAAACAACGTAAACAACTAAACTCAGTCTATGAAACGTTTCGTACCTCAACGTGACGAATGGCAAATAACTAAAAATAATTCTCCTTTGTTCAGATCATCTACTCAACCATTTAGGCATTCTCCCATTCATTCATCCAATCATTCAATCATTGACAACCTTCTTCAATCATCAATCCTCCTCAAAATCAATTAATTACCAAAACTTGCCATTCCCAAATAAATAACATACCTTTGCAGCCGGTTTAGCAATGTTGCTATACCTTATTTAATATCATGAACCCATTCAATGAATTGGGGATCCGTGAAGATATTGTTAATGCGATAACCGAGTTAGGCTTTGAAAGCCCAACTCCGATACAGGAAGGTGCCATTCCAGTTTTGTTATCAGGCAGCAACGATTTTGTCGGATTAGCCCAGACAGGAACCGGAAAGACCGCAGCATTTGGTCTTCCACTTTTAGAACTAATAGACTACAAGAAAAATTTCCCTCAAGCTTTAATTCTTTGCCCAACCCGCGAACTTTGTTTGCAGATTAGCAATGACATTAAAAATTATGCAAAAAACCTCCCTAACGCAAGTGTGGTAGCAGTATATGGCGGTGCCAATATTGTAAACCAATTGCGTGACATTAAGAGAGGTGTTCACATTGTCGTTGCTACCCCAGGTAGGATGAAAGACATTTTGAACAGAAAAGCCATCGATTTCTCAGAAGTGAAGTACGTTGTTTTAGACGAGGCTGATGAGATGTTGAACATGGGTTTCCAAGAGGACATCGATGAGATTTTATCGACTACTCCAAAAACCAAAAAAACTTGGTTGTTTTCTGCTACCATGCCCCGTGAAGTTAGAGCGATTGCTCAAAACTACATGACCGACCCGAAAGAGTTGACCATGGGAACTAAAAACACAGGTAACGTTAATATTGAGCATGAATATTATGTGGTGAAAGCCCGTGATAAATACGCTGCTTTTAAACGTATTGTTGATTACAATCCTGAGATTTTTGGTATCGTTTTTTGCCGTACCAAAATTGAAACGCAAGAAATTGCTGAATCTTTGGTTAAAGACGGTTACAATGCTGATTCTTTACACGGCGATTTATCGCAACAACAACGTGATAAGGTAATGAAGCGTTACCGCGATAGAAGCTTACAGTTGTTGATTGCAACGGATGTAGCTGCTCGTGGTATTGATGTTACCGATGTTACTCACGTAATCAATTACTCTTTGCCAGATGAAATTGCAAACTATACGCACCGTAGCGGTCGTACTGGTAGAGCAGGGAAATCGGGTATTTCTATTGCGATCATCAACTCAAGAGAGACTGGTAAAATCCGTCAGATAGAAAAGCAAATTGGTAAATCTTTTACAAAAGCAGAAATACCTACTGGTTTTGATGTTGTTGAAAAACAATTATTTGGCTTGATTCATAAAGTGAATACGGTTGAAGTTAACGACAGCCAGATAGAACAATATTTGCCACGTATCATGAACGAGTTTGTGGACATGAGCAAAGAAGATATCATCAAGCGTTTTGTTTCTTTAGAGTTTAACCGCTTTTTAGATTATTACAAAACTGCGAGAGATTTAAATACTGCTGCAGATGATAGAGGACGTGATGGCGACAGACCTGAAAGAGGCGAGCGTGGTGAGCGTAGAGATAGAGGAACTAGCGAAGGTTTCACTCGTTTGTTCATAAATTTAGGTGCAGTTGATGATTTCTCTCGTGGTGACTTGTTAGGTTACATTTGTAACAACACTGGCATTACCGGAAAATCTGTAGGTAAAATTGACATGAAAGGTGTTTTCTCCTTCTTTGAAGTGGAAACAGAATTTGTAGAAAAAGTTACTGAAGCATTTAAACCAATCGACTTTCACGGACGCGATGTAAGAATTGAAGTTTCTGGAGATGCGCCTGAAGGTGGCGAGCGTAGAGAGAGAAGTGGTGGTGGCGAACGCAGAGGAAACGGCGGCGGTTACGGAGGCGGAGAACGCAGAAGTGGCGGTGGCGGTAGAGAAAGAAGCGGTGGCGGTGGTTACGGCGGCGGAGGCGGTGAACGCAGAAGCGGCGGTGGCGGCGGTTACGGTGGTGGCGAGCGCAGAGAAAGAACCGGCGGAAGCGGCGGTGGCGGTTTCAGAGATTTCTCTGGAAAAGGCCGAGATGATAAAAAAGAAGGCGGTGGAAATCGTGGTGGCGGATACGGCGGCGGTGGCGGTCGTAGAGGCGATAGATAAGTTTATTCTATTATTATTTTTATATGCAAAGGCTTCGGATTTTTTCCGAAGCCTTTTTTTGTAAATTTTTTAGCGCTTAAAATAAACTTGAAAATTTTTAGTTTTAACCCTATGCTGAAATCCTTGCTTTTTTTGTTCGTATTTTTTTGCTCGGGCGCTTATGCGCAGTCCCCATGCAAAAGTGGAGATTGCGAAAACGGATTTGGAAAATACGTGACAAGTGGTGGCGATGTTTACGAGGGGAATTTTAAAGATGGGCTGTTTGAAGGTCAAGGCAAAATTGTTTTGAAAAACAAAGGTGTTGTTGAAGGTAATTGGATAAACAATTTACCTGTTAATGGAAGTCTTACTTTCCCCAATGGTGATAAATATGTTGGTGAAATAGCAGATTATAATCCGCAAGGAAAAGGAAAATATATTTACAAAAACGGTAACATTTATGACGGGTACTTCTCCAGAGGAAAATGTAGCGGCAAAGGAAATTTGCTGTTCATTGATGGAAGAAGGTATTCAGGAGATTTTTTGTTTGATAATATCTATGGCAAAGGAATTTTAACCTACCCTAACGGCGATAGTTTTACCGGCGATTTTATCGACGGTATGGCTCAAGGCACAGGTATTTATAAATCGAGATTAGGAATTTATTCTGGCAAGTGGTTTAAGGATAAATACAATGGCAAAGGAACTTATGAGTATGCCAATGGTGATGTTTACGACGGAGATTGGGTTGATGGCTTTTGCCACGGACAGGGGATTTTAAATTATAAAAACGGAAACAGATATATCGGCAGTTATATTAAGGGCAAAAAAGCTGGGAAAGGTAAATGGATTAATAAGGATGGGAATACTTATGAAGGGAATTTTGACCATGGGGTTAAAGATGGAGATGGACTGATTACGTATAAAAACGGAACAACGCGAAAGGTTACTTTTAAGAATGACGTTTTGATAATGAATAAGTAACTGCGTTTGTGTGGTTCAAATAACTCGGAGTTTTCAGTCGGGCATAGTTATTTGATTTTGAAGCGAGTGTAAACTGAACTGTGTCGGGTTCTAAGTCAATATTAATCAAGTACTTCTACTTATGAGTTTTTTAGCGATATATACTCTTATCCAAGCAGGGTCTGGCGCCGACGACCCTGCGCTAAGTTTTTTTTAGTACCAATATAAAATTCTAGCAGTCGCAAATGCTAATCAGATGTAAGAACGCAGCGTCCCGAAAAGGAGATTCCGAATGCTATTGAGTTAAGAAATTTTTTTATATCCATTACGTCATGTTGAGGATACGAAACATCTCACAAGCAAGGTCTGCATATAGCTTTTAACACCTATTTGCACACTTTCGTTCAACATGACGATCGCATTAACCTAAGAGCATTGAGGAGACTCTGATGGAATATTAGTGCTACGCCTGACCAAAACTTACCCCATCAATTCCTTCATCAGCTTATCAAAGTCTTCCTTAAGTTGCGCATAGTTTTCTTCGAGTGTTGCTACCCTAGCTTCCAATTCGCCCACGGATTTTCTTGCGGGTTCTGCAATGGTGTCTTCTTCGTAATTTAAATCTGGTTCGCCAGCAAATAAGTGGGCATATCTAGCTTCTTTTTGTCCTGAACGCTTTGGCAGTTGTACAACATAAGGTGGTGTATTATTTGCCAATTGTTCTAAAACTTCCTGTACGTCATCCAAACTTTCAAACTCGTACAACCTGCCCGAATTGCTATTGATTTCTCCTGGCGTAAGCGCTCCTCGTAAAAACAGCAAACACATCACTGCAACTTGGTTGGGCACAACAGGGAAAACGATGGCGAAGTTATGTTTATACTTGGTTGCCCTGCTACTTCCGCCGGTTGCAGTTGAAGTTAAACCTTTCTTCTTTAAGCTGTCTAAAGTTAAAACCACAGTTTCGTCATCGTACTCTACCACTGGCTTTCGAGAGCTCTTTTGGTTGCAGGCCATGGTTAACGCATTCAACGTCATGGGGTAATAATCTGGCGTAGTTTTGCTTTTCTCCATTAGCGCACCTAAAACTCTAATTTCTGGTAAGCTTAATATCGGTAAGGCCTTGTTGTCTTCCATTTTTGAGAATTTAATTATCGGTAAAAATTAATCATTATTTTGCTGGAACGTTCACAAATCTTTTAAATAGCAAATGCGAAATCGGGAAGATCATAAATCCGGCAATTGCAAAGAGCAGAAACGAAACTCTTAAATCTAGCACATGAGAAATATAACCGATTAACGGTGGACCAATCAGCATCCCAGAAATGGTATAAGTGGTTATGATTGACAAGGCCATCCCTGCCGAGTATTTATCGGATTTACCGGCCAAAGCGTAAGTCATGGGCACTACAGAAGCAGTACCGATGCCAATCAGCGCAAAACCGATTAAGCCACACCAAATATTCGGAAAAATAACAGCGAGCAAAACTCCCGTTGAAATACTGAAAGCACTAAAAATATAATTTCTAAGCATCCCAATTTTGGCAATGATGGTTCCCGATAAAAAGCGGAAACCCGCCATAAATGTCATAAACGTTAAGTAGCCATAAGTGAAAATTGGCGTTTTAATGACTTCCTTAAAATAAATTCCGCTCCAGTCAAACATCCCTCCTTCGCAAACTGCTGCACAAAATGCAATTAATCCCAACAAAAATATATAGGGGTCTGGTTTACCGATGATGATTTTATTACCACTTGCTAGCCGGTCATTTCTAATTAAATTGGGGTATGCAATTCCACAAGCGACCATCACAAACAGCCCAACAAACACCAAATGCCATTGGATACTGATTTGGTAGTTCAGCAAAAATGTAGTAATTGCTGCACCCACAATTCCTCCTGCACTCCACAAACCATGAAAAGTACCCAAGATGTTTTTACTGAATTGCTTTTGGAGTGTTACTCCTTGAGTGTTCAATGATAAATTTAACGTTCGGGTGGTAAATGCAAAGAGTGAAATTCCTAAAGACAAAACCCAAACCGAATTAGCATTTCCGATCAGCATTAACGAAAGTGCATTAATTGCAATGGATGTGATTAACGGATT
>JBBSTQ010000235.1:0-5660 GCA_038235745.1 Sphingobacteriales bacterium | reverse complement strand
TCTTGATTATGGATTTGGGTTGAACATGACAAAAGATGTCTTTGATAACAGGTGGACACCGCAAAACGCAGCAAACGCCAAATATCCAAAACCAAGTAACACTACGGCACTTAGGGTTTCTGATCGATTAATTGAAGATGGTTCTTATTTAAGATTAAAAAATGTGATGTTGGCTTATAACTTGCCTAAAACCATATTAAAAGCCAATTGGATATCAAATCTTACACTTTACGCAAGTGGTCAAAATCTTTTCACAAAAACTGATTATTCTTGGTGGGATCCAGAGACCAACTACAGGGTAGATTTACATAGTTATCCAAATGCTAAATCAATAACTTTTGGGCTTAGGGCTGGATTTTAATCCTCACAACCATAAAAATATTAAAAGATGAGAAAGCTAAAAATAAATATACACCCTAAATTAACTGCTATTTGCATGTTGGTTGTAGTGGTAATAGGCACATCGTGTAATGATTTGCTAGAAGAAAAACCAAAATCCATAGCGGTAGAGGTTTTTTATAACACACCTCAAGAAGTTGAATCGGCAGTAAATGCCATTTATTCGCCAATGAGAACCCAAATGGCAGAATATGTAGCCACATTAGAAGGTAATTCCGATTTTTTATACGGCAGGGGAAGCTGGGAAAACTTTAGTTTATACCAAGGTTTTAACGATACAAATATAGGCAGAGTAGTGCCGTTTTGGAACGGATTTTACGCCACTATAAGAAACGCAAATTTAGTGATTGCTAATGTACCGGAGGGCACTGAATATGACAGCTATATAGCAGAAGCGAAGTTTTTAAGAGCTTTTGCATATTTCCAATTGGTACGAAACTGGGGATCAGTACCGTTGCGGACAGAGGCAAATATGGAGCAAAGAGATTTAGCGAAAAGCAGTATTGCTGATATTTACGCACTGATAGTTGACGATTTAATTGTTGCGGAAACAAACTTGAAAGATAAAACTGCAAACTCAGTTGCCGGAAGACCAACAATTTGGTCTGCTAAAACCCTTTTAGCAGATGTTTACTTGCAAACAGCGAAGTATCCTGAAGCTGCGGCCAAATCTAACGAGGTAATCCTATCCAATAAATACGCCCTAGTACAAGTGGCAAACAAGGCCGATATCCAGAATAAGATATATGGCGCAACACTTTTGAAAAGTGAAGAAGAGATTTTTTACTTTAAATTTTCTCGTATTGCAGGGGAAGGAAATTACTTCCTGTTTATTGTAAACCATCCAAGTACAGGTCTGTACAACATTGGTGGTGCTTATGCCATTCACGGTAATAAAACAAATCCACTTTTTGTAAATTGGAATGCCAACGATTTAAGAAAATCGCTTTATGATAACATCAATTTTGGATTAGGAGCAAATACTTTAGTAACCTCAAAGTTTAGTGATAAATTAGCAACAAGTATTCGAGGAGCAGGTAATGATAATCCAATTTACCGTTATTCAGAAGTTTTGTTGATTTATGCAGAAGCGGCAAGTAGAGCAGAGAGTACGGTAAGCTTAGCCGCTTTAGAAGCACTTAACAAAGTAAGAAGAAGAGGATATGGTTATAATCCTGCTGTTCCTTCTATCGTAGATTATACTCCTGTGGATTACGCTACAACCCCATTTTTGGATTTGGTAATGAAAGAGCGGGTATATGAATTTGCTTTTGAAGGAAAACGCTGGTTAGAGCTAAAAAGAACTGGAAAAGTCGATGAACTTGTGTTAGCAAACAAAGGAAAAACGGTAGCTCCTAAACACCTTTTATGGCCAATTCCAGTGGGAGAACTCAATTTCAATGATGCCTTAGATCCAACTACCGATCAAAATCCTGGTTATTAGGAAACAATAAATTTTATGTCTTTAAATCGCTCGCTTTGCGGAGTGGGCGGTTTAAAACATAGAATCACATCGATGGACAACACTACCTTAAATTAACCCTTTATTTGAAGCACCTATGCTAAGCTAAGTCCTAATTAGCAAAGCTTCAAAATCAGTAATAACATATACATGAAAGCTGCAAGAAACATCCTTATAATTATCCTCCTTTTTGCCACAACAATAACTAAAGCCGATACAAAAGACTACGAGATTGTGGTTTACGGCGCAACACCTGCTGGCATTGCGGCTGCGGTTGCGGCAGCCCGTGAAGGTAAAAAAGTAGTGATAGTTGAACCACTAAACATAGTTGGTGGTATGATGAGTGGTGGGCTTTCGTTTAGTGACTCTAACCAAACTGCCCGCGAATCGTTGGGTGGAATTTTTGAAGAAATACATTTACGTATCGAAAAAATTTATAAAAATAAAGGGATTAAATTACCGTATGATGTGTCTGTTAAAGACAACAGAAAATGGATGTATGAACCTCATGTTGCAGAACAAGTTTTTTTGGACATGTTAAGGGAAGAAGGAATTGCTGTTATTCTGAATGAAACTTTAAAATCTGCAAAAAAGAAAGACGCTAAAATTGTTGCTATCAAAATGTATTCAGGTAAAAAATTTACCGCCAAAGTGTTTATCGATGCAAGTTATGAAGGAGATTTATTAGATGCTGCAGGCGTAAGTTACAGCGTTGGCAGAGAAGCCAGAGCAGAATATGATGAATCATTAGGTGGTGCAATTTACCCAAAAGAGAAAGTAAATGTTAAAGCAACCGATAGCAAAGGCAAGCTTCTGCCATTTATAAATAAAGGCGAATTGAGTCCAGAAGGAAGTGGAGATCATCGTATCATGACTTACAGTTTCCGGTTATGTTTGTCATCTGATCCAGATAATCGAGTTCCGTTTACAAAGCCAGAAAATTACAATCCAGATGATTATGCCATTTTCAAAGCTTATTACAAGGCCAATCCTACAGTAAGAACACCAATTGATTTTTACCCGCTTCCGAACAAAAAGTTTGATGGAAATAACGGAATTTCTTTACAACTTTCATCAGGTTTAGTTGGCGAAAATTATAAATACCCGGAAGCAAAGCCTAAACAACGTCAAAAAATATGGGATGCGCATCAAAATTTCACGGAAGGCTTATTGTACTTTCTACAAACCGATGAAAGTATGCCAGAGCAAATCCAAAAACAGATGGCTACTTTGGGTTATGCAAAAGATGAGTTTGCGAATACTAAGCATTTTCCTCCCGTTTTATATGTTAGAGAAGGGAGAAGAATGAAGGGAGCGTATTTTTTAACTCAAAAAGATATTTTAGAAACTTTTGAAAAGGATGATCCTATCGGAATCAGTTCTTTCCCGATAGATTCTCACGACTGCCAAAGAATAGCGACAGAAGACGGTGGCTTTATTAACGAAGGAACCATATTTCCGGTACATGTAAAAGGGCGCTATATTGGTCAACCGCACCAAATTCCTTACCGGGCAATTACCCCAAAAGCAGAAGAATGTACCAATCTCTTGGTTCCTGTGAGTTTGTCTGCAAGTCACGTTGCTTTTAGTTCAATTAGGGTAGAACCAACGTGGATAGTTTTGGGTCAAAGTGCAGGTATTGCGGCAGCAATGGCAGTAGAAGAAGGTAAAAATATCCAAAACCTAAACTATCCTAGCTTAGCTAAAAGATTAAAAGCACAAAAACAAGTTTTAGAATTGCCAACATTGCCTAAGCCTTAGCGCTAAAAGGTTTAAAAATAATATCTCTACACCTATGAAGAAGCTTGTTTTTTTCTTGGTCTTGTTATGCTTAACAGCGTTTACTGAGTATGCTCTTTCGCAAAGTTTTAAGGCACAGTGGATAGCTAATTCTACCGCTGTGGACACGCCTAATACTTGGCTGGCTTTCAGAAAAGTTATTCAGTTAAAAAATAAGCCCACTAAAGCTTTCGCGAAAATCGCAGTGGACAGTAAATATTGGCTATTTATTAACGGCGAGATGGCGGTGTTTGAAGGTGGTTTAAAAAGAGGTCCAAACCCAAATGACACTTATTATGATGAGGTTGACATTACCAAATGGCTAAAAAAAGGAGAAAATATCATCGCCTTAAAGGTTTGGCATTTCGGAAAAGACGGCTTTTCACATAACAGTAGCGGAAAAGCAGGACTATTATTTGATGCTCAAATTGATGATCTTTCTCTTTTTAGTGATAGCACTTGGGAGGTTAGTGTTTTAAAAGCATACGCTACCGCCTCCAAACCTTTTCCAAATTACCGTTTGCCAGAATCAAGCATTTTATACGATGCTAGAAAAGAATTAACAAACTGGAATTTTGACCCTTCAGTATCCATGGAAAAAGCAGTTATGCTGGGAGAATCGGGTGCAAAACCCTGGAACAAATTATCGCCCAGACCGATACCCATGTTTAAAGATTTCGGTTTCAAAAAGTATAAAGGCAAACGTATCATCAAACCTGGGAAATTGGCCGATACCATTATTTGCGAATTACCTTATAACGCTCAAATCACACCGATACTTAAAATTGAAACGCAAGAAGCTGGGATGCATTTATCCATATTTACGGATAATTACCTTACCTATAACGGTGGCGATACCTATTTAAAGTCAGAATACATCACTAAAAAAGGCAATCAAGAATATGAAAGTTTGGGCTGGTTAAATGGGCATAAGGTGTATTATGTTGTGCCAAAAGGTATCAAAATAATTGACCTTTATTATAGAGAGACTGGTTATGATACTGAATTTTCAGGCGCTTTTGATAGCAGTGATGACTTTCTAAATGAATTTTGGAAGAAAGCCAGACGAACACTTTATCTCAATATGAGAGATACGTACATGGATTGCCCCGATAGGGAAAGGGCACAATGGACGGGAGATGCTGTCAATCAATCTGCGCAAGCATTTTATTCTTTATCGCCGTCGAGCTACCAACTGTCAAGAAAGTGGCTACACGAAATGGTAGATTGGCAACGTCCAAACGGAACGCTGTTTTCTCCGGTGCCCGCCGGAAACTGGAATAAAGAACTACCAGACCAGTGTTTAGCCACAATTGGTTATTACGGGCTTTGGAATTACTACCGCTACACGGGCGATATTGAAACGCTGAAATATGCTTACGATCCAGCAAAAAAGTACCTCGATTTATGGGAGTCCGATGGGAATGGCTTGGTAAAATTTAGAGCCGGCGACTGGACTTGGGGAGATTGGGGAGATGAAAAGGATATCCAATTGATTTTCCATTCGTTCTATTATCTCGCTTTAAAAGGGATGCGAAATTCGGCGGAAGCTTTAAGCAAAACCGCCGATGTAAATAGCTATACAAATCAAATAAAGGCTTTTAAACTAGCTTTTAATCAAAAATACTGGAACGGATTTTCCTACAGAGATCCAAATTACAAAGGTAAAACAGATGACCGTGTGCAAGCATTAGCGGTTGTTGCAGGACTTGCAGATAAAGAAAAGTACAGCGAAATATTAGCTGTCTTAAAACAAGAAGAACATGCCAGTCCGTATATGGAAAAGTATGTAATGGAAGCACTTTTTTTAATGGACGAACCTGATTTTGCTTTACAAAGACAAAAGAAACGCTTCGCCAACATGGTAAATAATAAAACCTTTACCACCTTATGGGAAGGCTGGAATTACAATGACCCAAAATACGGAGGAGGAACCATAAACCATTCGTGGAGTGGCGGTGGCTTAGTAGTGCTTTCTCAATATTTGTGTGGCGTAGCACCATTGAAACCAGGCTATCAG
>JBBSTQ010000234.1:0-5703 GCA_038235745.1 Sphingobacteriales bacterium | reverse complement strand
TTGATCTTGAAAGACTTTTTCATCCACCTCGTAAATAGGCAACACAGATTTTAAAATACCTTTTTTATCCTTTCTAACCTCGTCAGCAGTTTTACGAATTGGAAAGTTGAACGGCGAAACCAAATCATCATGCAACCATACGTTTCCCTTTTCAAACTCGTACTTAAACTTGGCATGCTTGGGTAAAACAGCCGTAATGATGATCACAGTAAGCGCCATCAAAATATATTTAATCACAGAAGTGTACTTTCTGTAAATTATTTTATGAGAATTCTTGTTAATATCAGCCACTTAGTCGGATTATTTTGGAGCAAAAATAAAGATAAATTATTTATCGGTCTTTCAATTGTTTTAGGGAGGTTGTTTTGTAGGTTTTTGATAGGTAGTTATTTATTAATTTGGTCGTTTTAACACGTCGCAAAGCGACTCCTTTGGAGCTAACAACTCAGACTACACAAGCCTTAGCCACAAAAAAGACCCGTATCCGCTCATATCGTTAACGCAAAACATCATTGCATTACACGATTTCGTTAAACTCTAGGAACAACATTCTTATCCTCTTGTGGTTAATTGTCAGAATCAGGATTTTCAGGTTTTGCGGATAATTAGGATTCACACCTCAATATTTTACCATTCAGCTCTGTGGCCTCTGCGTTCTCCGTGTTTAGCCTTTGCCCGATACTATCGGACTCCGCTCAGGCTGGCACCCACCTTACTCTGTGACTCTCCGTGAAAAACTTGTGCCCTTTGTGGTTAAATAACCTCCCATTTCCAAACCAACCATTATTTAACTAATTTGCATCAACATGAAAGAAGTATATATCGTTGCGGCACAACGCACCCCTATCGGAAGTTTCGGAGGCGCATTATCATCATTCTCTGCGACAGAGTTAGGGAGCTTTGCGGTTAAAGCCATTATCGAACAAACTAAAATTGACCCCAACGAAATCCAAGAAATAATAATGGGTAATGTGCTTTCGGCAAATTTAGGTCAGGCACCAGCAACACAAGTTGCAAAACTGTCCGGACTGCCCAACATCCCTTCCACCACGGTAAACAAAGTGTGCGCATCAGGAATGAAGGCGGCAATGTTAGGTGTTCAAAGTATCGCTTTAGGAGATACGGATGTGATCATTGCAGGCGGAATGGAAAGCATGAGCAATGTTCCTTATTATTTAAGCAAAGCCAGAGCCGGCTATAAATTGGGCAATGGCGAACTTACTGATGGCTTGGTAAAAGATGGTTTATGGGATGTTTACAACGATTACCACATGGGTTCAGCTGCCGAACTGTGCGCCACAGAGTGTGAAATTACCAGAAAGCAACAAGATGATTTTGCAGTTCAATCATACCAAAAAGCTCAAAAAGCTATCACAGAAGGAAAGTTTAAACAAGAAATTACTGCAATTACGTTAACCGATAAAAAAGGAAACACCAGCATCATCGATACGGATGAAGAACCTGAAAACGTCAAATTCGATAAAATCCCGAGTTTAAAACCGGTCTTTAAGAAAGAGGGGACAGTTACCGCCGCAAACGCATCCACATTAAATGATGGGGCAGCAGCGTTGTTATTAATGAGCAAAGAAAAGGTAGAAGCTTTGAACTTAAAACCGTTGGCCAAAATAATTGCATACGCAGATGCGCAACAAGCACCCGAGTGGTTTACTACCGCACCAGCGAAAGCAATTCCGCTTGCTTTAAAAAAGGCAGGTTTAACGATCGAAGACATTGATCTTTTTGAAATTAACGAAGCTTTTTCGGTCGTTTCTTTAGCAAACAATAAGCTGTTAAGCTTAAATCCCGATAAGGTAAATGTAAATGGCGGTGCAGTAGCTTTAGGACATCCATTAGGTGCTTCCGGATCCAGAATTATTGTGACCTTAATTCATGCGCTCCAACAAAATAATGCTAAATTGGGCGTCGTCGCCATTTGTAACGGTGGTGGTGGAGCAAGTGCAATTGTAATCGAAAATTTGCGTTAAACAATTTGATGAAAAAAATAATACTTCTTCTAGTTGTTTTAATACAGGCAACGTTTTGTTTCTCGCAAAATAAAATCTCAGTTTACGAAGATTCTCTTCAGAATTTAGGTCAGGCTATTGTGGGCGATACTATTCAAGAAAACAGAACACAAGCAAATTATAAGTTCATCAAAACACTGGTGGACGCCCTCAAAGAAAAAAACTCCTTTTATTATCCTTTTAATAAGCTAGAAGATTTCATCTCGGTAAAAAAAACAGACGATAATAAATTCAAAGTCTTCACTTGGTTTCTCCAGTCAGATGATGGAGCTTATCGTTATTTTGGGGCTATTCAAGTAAACAATCCAAAAGAACTAGAACTTTATCCTTTGTTAGATAATACGCAGAGCTTAAGTAGATTAACAAGCCTTGCTGATACTGCGCTGTCGAATACCAAATGGTTAGGGGCGGTGTATTATCAGATTATTCCGGTTACTGCCGTAAGAGAACCCTACTTTCTTTTACTCGGTTGGAAAGGTAAATCAGCTTTATCTAGTAGTAAGGTAATTGAAACATTGAGGTTTGTAGATGGGAAACCCGTTTTTGGTTTGCCTGTATTAGAATCTGCTTTAAAATCACAAAACTTTGCCAACCGCCTGATTTTTGATTATACCAAAGACGCTTCTATGATGCTGAGATATGTTAAAAGCGAAAACTTGATTGTTTTTGATCACTTGGTGGCTCCAGACCAAAAATCAGCGGGGATGACAGATTTTTATGCCCCAGATCTTTCTTACGATGGGTTAAAATTGAAACAAGGTAAATGGATTTTTCAGGACAATTTGAAGCTTTCGAACCTGCCAAATGAAGCTGATGAGTTATTTATAGATCCCGCAAAAGACAACCAAAACACGGCACCCGTTATTAACAATTGAGCTGATTTATTTTTGTAATAAATCCATAACAAATAATAAAAATTTACCGCTGAGTAAATTCTAAAGAAAAAAAACTTTATTATTGATAATTAGGAGTGTTTACTCATCGTCAAAAAAATTAAAATTTCAGATATGGAGAATCGAAAAGAGCTGTTTGGGCATCCTGTGGGCTTATACATTTTGTTTTTTACCGAACTTTGGGAACGGTTTAGTTATTACGGTATGCGGGCTTTGCTCGTTTTGTTCTTAGTAGCTTCTGCTAGTGGAATAAATCCAGGTTTCGGATGGACAAAGGTGGAAGCATTAAGTCTTTACGGTACTTATACAGCACTTGTTTACATCGCCTCCATACCGGGCGGAATCTTAGCTGATAAACTTTTAGGTCAAAAAAAGACAGTAATGTTGGGTGGTTGGCTATTGGTTGCCGGTCACGGAATATTAGCCATACAAGCAGAGTGGGCATTTTATTTAGGCTTAGGTTTAATTATAGCTGGCGTAGGTTGTTTAAAGCCAAATATTTCGACCATGGTTGGGGGTTTATATGCCCAAAACGACGACAGACGTGATAAAGCATTTACTATTTTTTACATCGGTATAAACGTTGGTGCATTAATAGCAGGAATTCTAATTGGTTCTGTAGGCGTAAATTACGGCTGGCATTACGGTTTCGGTCTGGCCGGAATTGGGATGGCAATTGGCCAATTGGTGTTTTTATTCGGACAAAAATATTTAGTTGGAGTAGGAGATGCAACGAAATCTTTACCCGAAGCGGAAAGATTAGCTGTAAACAAACCTTTAACCAAAATTGAAAAAGACCGAATGATTGTGATGTTTTTATCTTTCATTATGATCATTGTTTTCTGGGGCGCTTTTGAGCAGGCAGGCGGATTGATGAATTTATACGCCAGTGAAAAAACCGACAGGGTACTTTCGTTTATCAATTTCGAAATCCCCGCTCCCTGGTTTCAATCTGTTAACTCATTTTTCATCATTACGTTAGGTTCGGCAGTTGCAGCTTTTTGGTACAACCGAAAAAAGAAAGGAAAAGAATCCTCCTCAATTTTAAAGATGGCAATCGGAACTATTATTATGGGATGGGGCTTCTTTTTTATGAGTGCTGCTTCCATGCAATACCAAGCGGATGGTTCATCAGCAATGTATTGGTTGGTTTTAGCTTACTTATTTCACACTATTGGCGAGCTTTGCGCTTCTCCAGTAGCATTATCTTTTGTCACTAAATTAGCTCCTCTTAAGTACGCGTCGTTAATGATGGGCGCTTATTTTGCGGCGACAGGAATGGGAAATTATCTGTCCGGTTGGATTGGCGAATACTCCCAACGGGCGGGCGAGTTAGAGATTTTTACAGGCATCGCCATCTTTTGCACCATCTTCGGGGTATTGGTTTTGTTGATCTTAAAACCTTTGAAAAGACTGACTCATGGAGCGGAGGATAACAACGATGAAGATCCGAGAAACAATCCTTTAAAGAATACTGAACAAATAGAAACTGCATAAAATGGCGTATTGATATTGCAAAATGGAATTTAATCATCGGCTGGATCTTCGCCTTGATTAGCGTCTCGTGGAGTCGGTTTAACTGGGATACTTATAGGTGCAATGATTTTCAAATTATCGCTTATCAAAATTGGTAATTTTGTAATAAATGTTGTTTTCTATTCGTTTTTTCGAGGAATACATTGGTTAGGGTAGCTTATCCTTACGGATCTAATTTAGGTGTTCTTTTAGTTAGAGATATTACTATAGTTCTGTTAACTTCCTCCGAAATTGAACAAATGGATGCATGGTATCTACTAAAACACTAACTTGCAACCTGTAAAAATTCAAAAAGTGCCCGATAGTTTAGTAATTATTCCCACCTATAACGAGAAGGAAAATATTGAGAAAATCATTAGAAAGGTTTTTTCGCTTCCGCACACTTTTCATGTTTTAGTGATTGATGATGGTTCGCCAGATGGCACTGCTGATATTGTAAAAAACTTGCAGGGAGAATACAACGGTCATCTGTTTATTGAAGAACGCAAAGGCAAACTAGGCTTGGGGACCGCCTATATTCATGGTTTTAAATGGGCTTTAGCTCATAAATACGATTTCATTTTTGAAATGGATGCCGATTTTTCACACAATCCCGACGATCTAATTAAATTACGTGATGCTTGTTTGCAAGGTGCAGATTTAGCAATAGGTTCTAGGTATATTAAAGGAGTAAACGTAGTAAATTGGCCAATGGGGCGAGTGTTAATGTCATATTTTGCGTCGGTTTACGTACGTTTTATTATGGGAATTGATATTCAGGATGCCACCGCTGGTTTCAAATGCTACAAGGCCAAAGTGCTGGAAACCATTAAGTTTGAGAAAGTGAAATTTGTAGGTTATGCCTTTCAAATCGAAATGAAATTCACAGCCATTAAATACGGTTTCAACGTGGTGGAAGTGCCGATCATCTTCACAGATAGAACAGAAGGGACTTCAAAAATGAGCACTAGTATTTTTAGAGAAGCCTTTATGGGCGTGATTGAACTGAAAATAAGAAGCTGGTTCAGAAAATATGAGCAACGGAAGTAAGGTGGCCAACTCCAAGATTAAAAATTTCAGAATTAGGATTTGTATGATTTTAGGATTAATAGGATTTTTAAACAACCAAACTCTGTGACCTCTGCTACCTGCGTAAAAAAAAATGTCTGAACCACCATTTGTTTGATTTTGGGATTAGCATGAGTTGGAGTGCAGACTTGTAGCATTCTTAGTTAATCGGATTTAGTCAGACAACCAAACAACCCAGCTTT
>JBBSTQ010000233.1:0-5703 GCA_038235745.1 Sphingobacteriales bacterium | reverse complement strand
AGAATCAATCTTTCCACCCTTGCTGAAGGTAATTTTATGAGAGAATTTACCGTCAGTTATTGATATCCATTCATCACAACCATCCGCACAAACATTGCATGTATTGTAGTTCAGCTTTGCAAAGTCATCGGTATTTACAGCGTTCAAAATTTCGCTCCACTCGGCAGTTGTACTCGTTCTAGTGAGTTGGGTTTGCTGAGATTTCCGTGGAACCTGATACATATATTTTATTTGTTTCTGTGTTATGGTAATTGAATCTTGTCCTGAACCCCAGCCACAGATGTAGCCCGCTTTTACCACCAAGTTTGAATTGTCTATTTTTTCTGTCTGAACGGTTTCACAACCAAAGCTCATCAAAATCACGGCGGTAATCGTCATTAAATATGCTTTCATCTTTCTTTAGTTTAATCAATCTGTAGTATAAATATAGTCAAATAAGGCTAAGTTGAAAATGCAAGTCAGCATCTTATTTCAGTTTTGATAGTTGCTTGTCTTGAATTTTCGATAAAAATATGACCATAGATATTGCACCAATCATTGCGTACAACATATCTGACTGTGTGTCCCAAATGTAGCCTTGTGTCCCCAAGAATGATTCCGCTGATTCGCCTGAAGCTATAGCGACAAACCATTCTAAAAACTCATAAAGAACACTCACAAAAACGCAAGTGCAAACTGTAAGAAATGGTAACCAAAAGCCTCTTTTTATAACTGCGTTCCGTACAAATATTTCTCGAGCAATTGCGCCCGGTACAAAACCTTGTACAAAATGCCCAACCTTATCGTAGTTGTTCCTGCTTTGGTCAAATAATTCTTTGATCCATTCAAATAAGGGAACTTTTGCATAAGTATAATGGCCTCCGATAAACAAAATGTAGCAATGCACTAATATCAGACAGTAAGTCAAATAAGAAAACCTAAATCTTTTGAACGTTGAGAGGAGAACAATTAATCCGATAATTGCCGGAAGAACCTCAAGCATCCATGTAAAATAGTCATGGGGATTTATTGCTGAAACTAGTAGTCCGATAAAAAATAATGCAATTAAGAGATAATATTTTTTCATATGGTTTTTGTTGGAGTTAATGCTGTTAAAATTAGAAAGTCGCTGGATTAAATATTACCTATTTTCCGCCGTGAATTTAAGTGAAAAGAGTTGAGAAACGGTCATGATTGCAGTATTCGACTGGCGTTTTTTTTCTGAAGTTTATTAAAGGGTCATACCTGCGATATTAATTGGCAGGTGTTTCTGGAAGTTACCAAACGGTCATGCCTACGGCATTTGATAGGTTTCAATTTAGCTTAACATTCAAAAGCCCCAGCTGGGCGTTCTTTTGGTAGCCCGAATAACAGTGAGCATTTAGCCCCAGCGGGGCGACCTTTTAATACTGTCATGAATGATCATGCCTACGGCATTTGATTGGTTTTAGTTTAGCTTAAAATCCTATCCCCTGCGGGGCGTTCTTTCGGTAGCCCGAATAACAGTTAGCATTTAGCCCCAGCGGGGCGACCTTCGCTACATCAATCGTAAATTTCAAAGACATATTCATCTTTAAATTCAATATCGAATTTTTTCAACATGCCTAGATATTCTTCTCTAAAAGTTTTTGTCTTGTGATGATCTTCTTGAGTCAAGATATAATTGATCACTTTATGTCTCTGTGAACACGAATATGAAAATGCACCATATCCTTCTTGCCATTGGAATTTACCTTGAATTAGCTTATTATCGTTAATCCACTTTGATGAGCAAGCCTTTAAATCCCTCATCAAATCTGAAATTTTAGAATTGGGAGGTAACTCAAAAAAAACATGGACATGATCTAACCAGCCACCAACAGCTAACGGAAAAGCATTGTCATTTATCAAGATTCCGGACATGTATCTATGTAGGTCGTCTCTGAAGCTTTTGGTAATTATATTTTCTCTTCCTTTAACTGCAAAAACACAGTGGATATTTATTTGAGAGTAAGTATTTGCCATGGTTTTATAATTTGGTTTTTTTGAGTAAAAACGACTTTAGCCTAGTTTGGAACTTTCGTATTCCCTGACTAAACTACGTAAAATATCAAAGGATAACTAGCGAAAAGCAACCTAAGGTTAGTCGTTTTATACCTTAATGGGAGTCGAAAATCAGCTTTATCAGCCGAAAACTTTATTTGTCCCAACTCAAGATTAGCGAACGCTTGCATTAGAATGTTTCAAAAAAAAAGCCATAATATGTTTGAACTAAATTTCTCTTTATTTTCATTTTGCAAAAGTGGCTATAAAGTATATTAGGACAATCATTGCAACTAGCGAAAGTATTGAAACAGGATTGGCGAAATTTGTCGTTCAGCCTAAAAGCTTATTTCGCTTTGGTGGAAAAACTCGCTTATCATTTTTGTTGTAGTAGAAAATCCCCCATTTCCAATACTTTGGGTTTGAATAATCGTCGTTTCTAAATTCTTCGCTGTCCATTGTGTGTAAAACTAAGGGTAAATAAAAATACAAAATTAAACCTGAACAGTCTAAAATAGACGTTTTTCTTTTATCCCCTCAATCTTATTTGTCACTAGATATTTCATATCAGTTGAGTAAAGATTGCATTAATTCAGCAAAATTGGAACTAAAAATAAACACTTGATCTCTTCTAAAAAAAAACTTAGACTCAGCAAAAAATTAACTCGCGACCAGAAAACCCAAGTTCAAAACATAATTTTTGTAATGAAAGTGTTTTTTGCAACAGTCAATTGTATTAGAAAATTGAAAGTTATAAAGCTTTATGGCAAAGCATGTTAGCGCTTTGTTATGTACAAAAATTTGTAACAAAAAGAAATAAAGAAGAGGAATTATTAAACAAGAACATAGCGCAAATATGTATAAATTACCCCCCAATACAATCATTTTACGTATTTTACACGGGTACACTCGATTTTGCAATACATTTTAAAGATATGATACAAATGAATTTATATTATCCACTCTGGAAAAAATACTTACCAGTCTTTGCAATCCAACTTAAAAAGGCACTTACAGAAGAACAAGAAATAAATTTTACGCAGTCTGATTTTCACAGTTTGGGCAACAGAAATAAATCCGACTATGGGTTTAGTTTAGAGTTAGAAAACGGTAAAGTGAAAAATAACATTTCAGGTTCTGCGGTGGCCAGAGATTTATATGATGTTATGATCAGCGATCCTAAAGTGAAGGATTTATTGCAAGGAAACCACTTCAAGCTTAGTTTGGGTAAAGCATATATCCTTAAAATCGCAACTGTCGATTAAGGATCACAAACAAACGCAAACGCATCAGAGATTAACAGACGTTTAGCAAAACATCTATCATTACTGAACTGCGAAGGGCGATAATTTAAAAAATCAGGCTTAATACAATGAGCCTGATTTTTAAGTTAAATCACATACACCAAAACATAATAGTTTTCTAAAAAGCTTATTTTCTGCTTAGCGCTATAAAAATTATTTCTGCCTGTGGTGCGGGTTGTAGTTAAGTTGCCTCAACCTACGTTTAAACTTCATAGAGAAAATAAGTGGTGGTTAAAGAACAATTTAGCGCAAGCTTTCGCTCAAACGCTACAGCCAGCAAAATCCCAAAACCGGTTATTACCCACGTCAAATAAGTGCGCATCTGTAACTAGGATAATAAAATCTGCCTCCCGCTCCAGTTTCTATATCAAAAGACAAATTGGGATTTTGGCAACCCAAACATCGCCATAATGCTCCGCCTCGACGCTCACAAAATTTATGCGGTTGTTGTTACCGAATTATATAGCTTCCATTAATTAATCAATTAATTTTACAATCAAACAGTGTAATGGTTTGATATATATATTTTTAGCTATGCTTTTTGCCTTTATATAATTATATTGCGATTACATTAAAATAATAAAAATTATGAAAAGTCTACTTACTGCAATTATTGTTTTTACATGTTTACTATCTCAAGCCCAAACAGACTCTGAAAAAATTTGTGGAGTTTGGAAATTGGATCAATCAGCGTACGACGGGAAATTCTCTGATAGTTCAGCTAATTTGAAAAAAAGGTATAAAATTTTCACTGCAACTCATTTTACGGTAATTGATGTTAACCCTAAAACTAACATTACAAACACCAACATTTTTGGGACATACACGCTGGAAAATGGTATTTATAAAGAAAACCTATTAAATGTAACCGGAGATTCGGCATACATGATTGGAAAAAAATTCTCATTTACAACTAGGTTTGATGGGGAAAATATATTAGTGCAATTGGGGAGCTTTAATGGGATGGAAATTCAAGAAAAATGGGTGAGAGTGTTATAGAAAGATTAAAAAAATACGTTAGTCTAAAAACAGACAGCAACGAAAAAGCCAGCAAGCATAAAGAATCGAGGATTTCCAGTGAATAGCCGGAACAGAATTTTTTAGCAAGCTTAAGCCACTTTTCTTCTAAAACAAATCACAAAAAAACCTCGCCGACCAAACGACGAGGTTTTTGATATTTAAAATCGTAACCTTTTAAGCTACAATATTTTTGCGGATAATGTTAAGTGCCGCACCTGCTTTAAACCACTCAATTTGTTGAGCGTTGTAGGTGTGGTTTACATTAAATTTATCTACGCTACCATCGGAATGGTTCAACACAATCTCCAAAGGTTTCAACGGACTAAAGTCTGTTAAACCGTTGATTTCGATGGTGTCATCTTCTTGTATTTTATCGTAATCTGCGGTGTCAACAAACGTTAAACCCAACATTCCTTGTTTCTTTAAGTTTGTTTCGTGGATACGGGCAAAAGATTTTACCAATACCGCTCTAACACCTAAGAAACGCGGTTCCATTGCAGCATGCTCTCTTGATGAACCCTCGCCGTAATTCTCATCGCCGACTACAATACTACCAATACCTGCAGCTTTATATTCTCTTTGCGTTGCCGGAACTGGACCGTATTCGCCAGTTAGTTGGTTTTTAACGTTATCAGTTTTTTCATTGTAGAAATTGATAGCGCCAATTAACATGTTGTTTGAAATGTTATCCAAATGTCCACGGAATTTCAACCATGGACCAGCCATAGAAATATGGTCAGTTGTACATTTTCCTTTGGCTTTGATCAATAATTTCAAGCCTTTCAAATCTGTGCCTTCCCATGCTGTAAATGGCTCCAACAATTGTAAACGGTGCGAAGTTGGGGATACCAATACCTCAATACCTGAACCGTCTGCCGCTGGCGCTTGGTAACCTGCATCTTCCACAGCGAAACCGTTTGTTGGCAATTCATCGCCGTAAGGAGGATCCAACATTACTTCTTCGCCGTTTGCGTTGGTCAAAGTATCTGTTAATGGATTAAAATCTAAACGACCTGAAATTGCGATTGCAGCAACCATTTCTGGCGAAGCAACAAACGCACAAGTGTTTGGGTTTCCATCGGCTCTTTTCGCAAAGTTTCTGTTGAAAGAGTGAACAATGGTGTTTCTTTCTTGTCTTTCTGCACCAACTCTGTCCCACATCCCAATACATGGTCCGCAAGCGTTAGTGAAAATAGTCGCATCTAAATCCTCGAAAGTCTTTAACAAACCGTCTCTATCGGCGGTATAGCGAACTTGTTCAGAACCAGGGTTAATCCCGAAAGATGATTTTGTACCTAATTGTTTTTCAATTGCTTGGCGAGCGATAGAAGCTGCTCGTGATAAATCCTCGTAAGATGAGTTGGTACAAGAACCAATT
>JBBSTQ010000232.1:0-5705 GCA_038235745.1 Sphingobacteriales bacterium | reverse complement strand
CCTGGGTGCGGCGTCCAATCAGCAGCTAATAAACCATTTTGAGAATAGTTAGCATCGTTTGAATACTTTTGTTTGTGCCATCCGCCGTAAGCGAAAAAGTAATCTTTAACTGGTCCGGTTCCAATTTTTCCTTTCGCTGATATTGGTGTTGGTGTTCTCAATCCTTGATCCATCCAATCCCAAATATAACCGCCCATGTGGTTGTCATTGGCGTAAATCAGATCCCAATATTCTTTTAAATTTCCACTAGAATTACCCATTGCGTGGTTATACTCACACGTCATTAAAGGTTTTGCGTTTTCTGGCAACCAATCCACTTCTGGGTAAAAACGAGAGATTACATCACTTGCACTTTGATCTCCCTGATAATGCACAGGGCGAGAAGGATCAACTTCGTGAATCCATTTATGTGCTTTTACAAAGTGTGGCCCGTCCGAACATTCATTACCTAAAGACCACATAATTACAGAAGGATGATTTCTGTTTGCATGAACCATTCGCTCAATTCTATCTAAATAAGGGCGTTCCCAAGCTGGGTCGTTGCTTAACTGGTTGACACCGCGGTTACCGAAACCATGCGTTTCTAAATTGGCTTCGTCCATCAGATAAATTCCATACTTATCGCACAGGTCATACCATTCTGGCACATCTGGATAATGAGCGTTACGTACCGCGTTGATGTTGAATTTCTTCATTAGTGTGATATCACGAATCATTCCTTCTGTAGAAACAACCTGACCATGATCTGGATCAAATTCGTGGCGGTTAACGCCTTTCATTTTTGAAGCTACGCCATTAACCAAAAACAATTTTCCTTTAATTTCTATCTCGCGGAAACCCACTTTTTGTGGAATGCTTTCGATCAATTTGCCTTGTGCATCTTTTAAACTGAAAATAGCTGTATATAAATAAGGGTCTTCAGCATTCCACTTTCTAGGGTTGTTGATGGGGAATGATGCTTCTGGACTTTTTGCAGAAATGGTTTTATTCAAAATAATTTTCCCTTCTGCATCAAATAATTCAACGTCTATAGTTGAGTTTTCTACCACATTTGCGACTTCAAAATCAACTTTTAGTACTGCGTTTTTGTACGCTGTATCCAATTTGGTATCGACCTTAAAATCACGAATATGAGTTTTGTTACGACTAGTCAAATAAACGTTACGGAATATTCCGCTCATACGCCAAAAATCTTGATCTTCTAAGTAAGAACCATCGCACCAGCGGTAAACTTCTACAGAAATTTGGTTTTCGCCCGGCTCAATCATTTTGGTAATGTTAAATTCTACCGGAGTTCTGCTTCCTTGACTATAACCAACTTTTATCCCGTTTATCCAAACGTAGTAAGCTGAATTTACACCGTTAAATGTTAAAAATGTTTCTCTGCCATCCCAAGTTGGCGAAACTTTGAAAGTTCTACGATAAGATCCCACAGGGTTATCATCATGCGGAATAAATGGCGGGTTTTTTGGAAACGGATATTTCACATTGGTATACAAAGGCAAACTGTAACCCTTCATTTCCCAGTTTGACGGAACTGCAATGGTTTTCCATTTGCTTACATCATAATCGTTTTTATAAAAATCTACAGGTCTGTCGCCTGGTTTTTCTACAAAATTAAATTTCCAGTCTCCATTCAACAATGAATACCAAGGGGATTTTGACCGATCGTAAGTTTTAGCCAATGCTGCAGTTGGGTATGCTTGGAAGTTTACATGCGGCTTCTCATTTCCAATTTGTAAGATCTCTTGGTTTTCCCACTCTAGTTGGACAGGTTTTGTTTCAGTTTGTGCATAAGCGTTGCATAAAAAGAATGAAATAGTTAAAATACTTAAAAGGATTTTTAGTCTCATTATATAACTGGGTCTATTTTTTATGTTAAAAAACCTCCACAAACCCAATGTCTATTGAGCTTATGGAGGTTTGGTGTTGTTAATTTTTACTGATAAATCAATTTTTTGATTTCAGAGCCTAATTGTAAAAAGTAAATTCCTTGTGGCAGTTTTGATAAATCAGCTTGGTTTCCTTTACCTTCTAATTTTTGCTCACCATTGAGGTTGTATATTTTCCAGCTCCCGTTTTTTGTAAATTTGAAAACACCGTTTTCACTTGGATTTGGATAAACAATCAACTCGTTAATAGCTTTAGGCGTATCGTTTTTTGAAGTGGTTACTGCTTTCCTAATAACCATTTTATCTAAGTTGTAGCCTCTAGCAACAATATTCATCCGTAACACATGCTCGCCTTTTGTTAGTTGTACCCCAGGTTTGGTTCTTGTTTGATAGGTGGTCCAATTATCTGCAGAAGTTTGTGATAAAGCGAAGTCATTAAACAACATTTTATTTTCGTCGAAAAACTCAACTCCGATAACTCCTGTGGTCAATTTTGAAGCGTAAACAAAATCAAAATCGTAAAAACCGTCTTCTGCAACATTAATGGTGTATTCTCTCCACTCGCCAGTAAAAGTATTTGATATGCAAAAACCATCTCCAGCGGTGCCAATATCCACATTATCTGAACGATAGGCAGTACCGTTAGGTGTGGTTGTATTATCTTTAAGGCTAACTCCTTCCCCACCCTTATCGTAATCTTCTGCTTCAATTGTACCGGGAACTGCTATCGCCACACCACTAAATGGCGTTTGTGTAAGCTTATCTTTGCACTCAATCGCAATTTCAGTTTGAGTGGTTTGCGATGTGTTATTTGTTGCGACCAACTTTAAGGTGTAAAAACCTACTTTAAAATCTGCCAAAGATACATCAACGGTTTTATCTAGCCCCCATTGATAAGGTGCGCCAGTAATTGTTCTTACCAAACTGCCATTCAAAAAAAGATCAACTTTAGTAACTGCACTTCCGGCTTCGGCTCTTACAACCAAATCTGTACCTTTTTGAATTACAGCTCCCATTGCCGGTGCAGTGAATTTAATCCGGTTTTCAACAGGTATAATCTCGACATCCAACCCAATGCGATTAACGGATAATGGCGGAAGCGTGATGGTTCCCTTTCCCTCTTTTACCAAACTGAGTGGGTCAACATCAATACCGATCTCGTGGTTTTGATCTAGACTGGTAAAGGCCAAGGCCTCATGTCTAAAGTTTTCATTGAATTCTACACCGTCAAGTTTCAAAGTAAAAACAACAGGCTTATTGGTTAAGTTTACTGCAAAGGCCGTCCTCTTTCCATCTTTCTCTACCACTCTGGCGCTTACCGCATTTGCCGAACCATTTGTTGTGGCAACTGTTGAAGTGGTCATTGTGCCATCCAACAGCGTACTGCCTTCAAAAACAGAACGTAATATTTCATGGATTGAACCGTAGCCTGTTTTTTCTAAAGGGAATTTAATATCACGCGAAGATCCCACAAAAGCAACAAAAGAGTTCAACAAGCCATTTATGGAGAACCAATCTGCCCGATCATATATATCTTGATTTTCGTACAAGAATAGGTAGCAATCTGCCATGCCCAATCCCGCCGCAGCTTGGAACTCACTTCCTGAGGCTACTCCCCACTCTGTAAGCCAAACTGGCTTATTGGGTACAAGCCTACGGGCATAATTAACATCTTTGGCTAACATTATCCTTCCCGCAAGAACATCTCCGTAAGTGAATGTTGCGGGTTGATCTGGGTCACTACCCACATATTTATGAACGGAAATCGCATCAAAATAATTGGGATTCGCCGTAATCACTGCATTGTAATCACCACTTTGCGTTCTCCAAGATAACGGAACCGATAATTTAATTCCTGGTTTTACTGAATGCAGCGTGTCTGCTAGTGATTTGCTGACAGCGGCTATCTTTTGAACCGTGTTGGTCGCATTGCTACGTTGCTGTCCATAGAAAAGCTCATTCCCCAGCTCAATTTCATCAACGTTAAATCCCTTCTCTTCACTGTCTCTTAGTCTTGCAACTGATTTTGCGTTGCTGTCATAAAGCAGGTTGTAGCCAAACAGCACACTGTAACCTTTACCGTTGTTTGTCAGCTTTTTCTGGTTGTTGAGCGCCGTTAAGCCCGGGAAACCTGTTTTACTGTTTCTACCATTATGAATAATCTTTATGAAAGTACTGTCTGGTACGCCTCGGAAAGTTTTAGGCACATAATCGTCATAGATACGGTTTGCGTCTATAGTCCAATCGTACCAATTGATGAACACTCCTGATGGAAACCTGACGGTTACCGGATCAAACTTTTTGAACAGCGCTTGCTCGTTGGCAGTGGTAAAGCCTCCAATGTTTGCACCGAGGAGTTTGTCCTTTGCCACTTCCTTTTTTTGCGTGTTTACCTCTAAGGTTGCAGTTACTGTAGCCGGAAGCGTAAATGGATAGGTTTGTGCAAGAACATTTGCTGTTGAAAGCAATGCTACCGAGAGAAACAAGTATTTTAAGCTTGTTTTCATTCTACTGCTAACTTGTGTGTTCATGGTAATCGCCATAATGCCTTTAAATTTGAATTTGCTGTTAAGTTAGAATTCTCCGAACTCTGAAATTATCGGATAATCAATTAAATTGGTTTTCGTTCAAACATCAACCCAATAACCTGATTCTCATTTTAAGCTTTCGCTAGCGAAACACAAATGCTGATACAGGGTTTGAGATGCTTATCAGAGATAAAAATAAATATATTCCAACTCTAAACTGTCCTGTACTGTCCTGATTATCTTATTATTGGCGTAACTGTGGGGCATCAAGCACTAGTTGCGGAGTGCATGATTGCGAAAAATGACTATATAAAGATTTAAATCGCTAGCGAACGGGAATCGAAATAAGCCCAAACAAGGCTAAAAAATCTAGGAATCTTACAAAATTTAAAATGAATCAATAAAGATCAAATGTTATTCAGAAACTAACTTTAAAAGTCCGTATTCAGACTTTAAAATATACACACCCTGTGGCAGCATTGAAAGGTCTACTTGATTGCCTTTTCCTTGCAATTGTTTTCTTCCTTGCAAATCAATCACTTGCCAAGTTGTTTTTTGAGAAAGTTTAAAAACACCGTCTTTGCTAGGATTGGGGAAAACATTGAGGTTATTTTTTGAACTTACGCCACCTCGAATACTTGTGGTAATGGCATTATCTAAACTTATCACGTTAATTGATAGTGGTGGCAAAGTTATTTTGCCAGATCCTTTTTTAACCAGCTCTAAAGGATTTTTATCCATTGCCATCGTAAACGTAGCGTCCATTCTGCTGTTTGACATGGCACTGTGCGAAAAAGTTTCCGCATAGACATTCCCGCCTAACTTTAAAACAAAATCAACTGATTTATCAGTCAAGTTAACGGCAAATACTTCCTTTTTGCCATTCTCAACAACCAATCTGGCATTTACTGCATCAATTGACCCTAGCGATGTTGTTAATTTACTGGTTGTCATTGTGCTTTTGTACAATTGAGCATCTTCAAAAACGCCTCTAACAATCTCGTACATAGCGCCACTAATTGTTTTTTCAAACGGATATTTAGGCGTACGAATATTAACAGGGTCCATTAAAACCAAAGGGTTTTTAGCCGCCGCCGCACTAAACCAACAAGAACGTTGATAAATGTTTTGGTTGCCATACATGGGGTCAGGTTAAAAAGTTGGGGAGTAGAGCTATAAATAACTAGATTTGGGAAAAGGAGTCGACATCGAAACAGCGGACAAAAAGTTACTACAAGATTTATTTCCATCAGAGTTGAGCGATCATTTTGGGATTGTCAACTAT
>JBBSTQ010000231.1:0-5706 GCA_038235745.1 Sphingobacteriales bacterium | reverse complement strand
TAATAACTCCATCGCCTATGCAAACGACGGTTTAATTGTAGATATTTTAAAATACGACCGTACAAGAGAATCAATTAGACCCATGATTATTTATTTTTACAACTGTACCAATGTTACCATTAAAGACCTAATTCTTAAAAATTCTGCGTGTTGGTTGCAAACTTACGAGCGTTGTAAAAACATGTTAATAGATAATATTACGGTTGATAATGTTGCTTTTTGGAATAGTGATGGAATTGATATTGTGGATTGCGATAACGTAGTGATTACAAACAACAACATTAACGCAGCGGATGATGGTATTTGCTTAAAATCACACAGTGAAGAATTTTACTGTAACAATATTTTGATCGAAAACAACATTGTACGTACCAGTGCAAACGGGATAAAATTAGGCACAGCTGGTAAAGGTGGTTTCAGAAACATCAAAGCAATTAACAACACTGTTTACAATACCTATCGTTCTGCAATAGCTCTACAAAGCGTTGACGGTGGTTTTTTAGAAGACATATTAATTGATGGCTTAAAAAGCATAAACACAGGTAACGTAATTTATTTAAGATTGGGAGAAAGAATTCCTGGTAAAAAATCTACCATGAACAGGATCTCCATCAAAAACGTGACTGCGGATGTTCCTTTTGGCAAAGCCGATGCAGGTTATGATTATGAAGGACCAATTGAAGATTTACCAAGAAACATCTCTCCAATTATCATCGCTGGCTTACCAGGGCAATATATTGAAGATGTAACTTTTACAAACTTCAACATTTCATACCCTGGTGCGGGTAGCAAATTTGTCGCTTATGTGCCTTTAGATAAGTTGGATAGCATTCCAGAACAACCAACAAATTACCCAGAATTTTCGCAATTTAAGGAAATACCAGCTTGGGGGATTTATGTTAGACATGCAAAAAATATCAATTTCTCTAACATCCATTTAACTGCAGAAAAGAAAGATTATAGATTGCCAATAATAATGGACGATGTTCATGGTGCGCTATTGAAAAGAGTGACTTTTGAGCAAATAGATCAGAAGAAATTGTTGTACACGCAAAAATCAACTAACATAAAAGTAGATTAATACCCTGTTTTAACCCGTAATTATGCAAAAGTTCAGTAAATGTCTACTCATTACCGCTATAATAGGCCACATCGCTTTCTTTGTGAAAGCGCAAGCTAAAAGCGATTTATATAAATATGTAAAGCCTATTATCGGTACTCAAAAAATGGGTCATACATTTCCGGGCGCAACGGTGCCTTTTGGTATGGTGCAGTTAAGCCCAGATACTGATACGCTGTCTTACGAAGAAAACGGAAAGTACAATAAGGATGTTTATAAATACTGTGCGGGTTACCAATATGATGACCCAACGATAGTTGGTTTTAGCCATACCCATTACAGTGGTACAGGGCATTCAGATTTAGGCGATTTTTTGGTAATGCCAACCGTGGGGAAAGTGCAACTTAACCCAGGTACGGCTAATCATCCAGAAAATGGCTATCGTTCAAAATATAGCCACAAAAATGAAGTGTCTGAAGCTAACTATTACAAAGTAAAATTAGATGATGATAATATCCTTGCAGAATTAACCACTTCTGCCCGGGTAGGTTTTCATCAATATACTTTCCCAAAATCAAAAGAGTCAAATATCATTCTTGATTTAATGCATGGGATTTATAACTACGATAACAAAAACGTATGGACGTATTTCAGGGTAGTCAACGATTCGTTAGTGATAGGTTCTAGACAAACAAACGGCTGGGCAAAAAACAGAACAGTTTATTTTGCGATGTCGTTTTCTAAGCCATTCAAATCTTACGGAGCAAAAGACTACACTCAAAAAGAAGTTTATAAAGGTTTTTGGTCCAAGTTTGATCAAACAAAAAACTTCCCAGAAATGGCTGCAAAAAAAATTAAAATGTACTTTAATTTTGATACAGAAGAAGGGGAGAAGATCAAAATAAAATTCGCTATTTCGCCAGTAAGTACTGATAATGCCTTGTTGAATATGCAAACCGAAATACCCGGTTGGGATTTTAATTTGGTAAAGCAACAAGGCCAGCAAGCTTGGAATAAAGAGTTGCAAAAGATTGAGATAAATACAGCAAAAACAGAAGATGCTATCAATTTCTACACGGCGATGTACCATGCTTTTTTGAGTCCATCGCTTTATATGGATGTCAATAATGAATACAAAGGCCTAGACCAAAAAATACACAAAGCAGAAGGATTTATAAATTACACCACTTTTTCTTTGTGGGATACCTACAGAACCTTGCATCCATTTTTCAATATCATCCAACCGAAAAGGAATGACGATATGCTGAAATCTATGTTGGCTCATTTTGACCAAAGTGCTTTGCCTATGTTGCCTATATGGTCTAATTCTGCAAACGATACTTGGTGCATGAGTGGCTACCATAGCGTTTCTGTAATTGCGGATGCTATTATTAAAGGCAATTTTACGGGCGATGTAAATAAAGCTTTGGCGGCTTGCGTAACCACGGCAAACCAACGGAATTATGAAGGCATTGGTGATTATATCGACAAAGGTTATGTGCCTTTTGATAAAAATAGAACAGCGGTGTCAAACACTTTAGAGTACGCTTATGACGATTGGTGTATTGCGCAATTGGCAAGAAGAATAGGAAATACCGAAGTTTATAACACTTTTATAAAGCGATCTGAAAATTGGAAGAATGTTTATGATGCTTCCATTGGTTTTATGCGTCCTCGTTTATCTGACGGAACTTTTCGTAAAGAGTTTGACGTTTTAGAAACGGAAGGACAAGGGTTTATTGAAGGGAATGCGTGGAATTACAGCTTATATGTTCCTCAAAACCCGAAAGAATTAATCAAGATGATGGGTGGCGATAAAAAGTTTATTCCTCATTTAGATTCTTTGTTTACCATGGATTTGCCTGATGAGTTTTTCGCTCATACAGAAGACATTACCAGAGAAGGAATTATAGGGAATTACGTTCATGGAAATGAGCCTGCGCATCATGTTGCTTATCTGTATAACTACACATCGCAACCTTGGAAAACGCAAAAAACGATACGTATGATTTTAGAAAAGCAATACCATAACGGTCCAGATGGTTTAGGTGGCAACGATGATTGCGGACAAATGAGTGCTTGGTATATGATGTCGTCTTTAGGTTTTTATCCTACAGCACCCGGTTCAGATCATTACGATTTAGGCAGTCCTTCCGTGGTAAATGCAACCCTAAATTTAGAAAACGGCAAACAATTTATTGTCGATGCAAAAAATCAGTCGGCTAAAAATGTGTATGTTAAACAAGTTCTTTTGAACGGTAAAGCGTTAAATCGGTACTATATTACTCACGAGGAGATTACCAGCGGAGGTAAACTAACCTTTTTAATGTCTTCTACTCCAAACAAAAAAGCATACAAGTAAAGCATTCTATGTCGTTCAAAATAAATAAGTCCTTTTACAAATTTTTCAGTATTCTGACGCTCTTTTGTTTTGCAGTAACTACAACTTATGGGCAAGATGAGTTTCAAGTTATCGAATCAAGAATTATAGATTATTTAAAAGCGGATATTAATGTAGCACAGTTAAATCAGGACTTAAAAAACAACAGTTCATCTTTAAAACAAGAAGGTTATTGGGCAACTATTGATTATTCTTCAACAGCGGAAACCGGTTGGACGCCACTTATTCATTTACAAAGGGTTAAGCAGTTTGCACTGATGCTGAATTTAAAAGGTCCTGCTTTCGCTGAAAAAGAAAAACTGACTTCACAAACTGTAAGCGCTTTACGTTATTGGTTAAAACAAAATCCGAAAAGTACCAATTGGTTTCAAAACGAAATAGCATCGCCAACAGCTATTGGCGAAATATTAATGTTACTTGACGTTAGCGTGGTAATACCGAGCACTTTGCAAGATTCTTTGTTAGAAAGAATGAGTCAAGGGAATGTGGTAAAAGCTGTTGGCGCTAACAAATTAGATATAGCTATCCATATGATGTATCGAGCTTGCTTAACAAAGGATAAATCTTTGATGGATTCGGCTGTTAATCAAGCTTTTTTACCCATTTCTTTAGGTGGAAGAGAAGGCTTGCAAAGCGATTACTCTTACCGACAACATGGTCCGCAAATGCAAATTGCCAGCTATGGGCAGGTTTTTTTAACTGGAGAATACAAAGTAGCATCGTGGTTATCTGGCACCAGTTACGCCATTTCAACAGAGAAGTTAAAAATAATTGACGAGTATTTAATCGGGACTTACTTAAGGACAATTCGAGGTCGGTATATTGATTTTAATACTGAAGGACGTGGTATTGCGAGGAACGATGTTTTAGATAAAATGAATATTACCGAAAAAGCTGGTGCGCAAAGTTTGTTAAGTTTGGCAAAAAAAGTAAATCCAAAAAATGCGGAAGTTTTTGCTGAGGTGGAGCAACGGATTTTACAAGCTCAAGCTCCATCTTTTAAAGTTAAACCAGCACACACTTTTTTTTATAGCAGTGATTATACTTTGCATAACAGACCAGCTTATTCTTTTAACGTAAGGGCTGTGTCAAGACGTACCATTAGAACTGAAAGCGGTAATAAAGAGAATATACTAGGAAAGTTTTTACCGGACGGTTCAACTAATATCCAAAGAAGCGGTGCAGAGTATTTTAACATTATGCCGATTTGGGAATGGGATAAAATTCCGGGCATAACCGCCAGAGATTACAAAGAAGACATACAAACAACGCTTGAGTGGGGCGAAAGAGGAGTGGGGTATTTTACTGGTGGAGTTTCTGACGGAACTTACGGCGCAAGTGTTTATCAGTTAAATTATAATGAAGTCACTGCCAAAAAAGCATGGTTTTTCTTTGATGACGAGGTAGTTTGTTTAGGTGCAGACATCAATAGTTTTGCGAAAGAACCCATTACTACCGCCATTAACCAAGCGTGGTTAAAAGGCCCTATAAAAGTTTTTGCAGATGAGAAATTGACGACCATCAAAAAGGGTTTGGCAACTACTAATGTGAGCTGGGTTTGGCATGATAGCATTGCTTATTATTTTCCAAATAAAGGAGAAATCCAGTTAACCACGGATAAACAAAAGGGCAGTTGGGCTAAAATCAACGCAAATAGATCTGATAAAACAATTAAAAACAACGTGTTTAAACTGTGGTTTAACCACGGGCAGGATCCTGAAAAGCAAACTTACGCATACGTTGTAAAGCCTGGAGTTAGCGAAAAGCAGATGCTTATAAGCAAACCTAGCGCTATTAAAATACTTTCAAATACACCAGAATTGCAAGCGGTGGAAAATATTGATTTGCAAATGGTTCAGGTGGTGTTTTACGAAGCAGGAAGTTTAAAAGGAGAAAATTTCAGCATCACTACAGATAATGCTTGTGTTTTATTTATTAAAAATATAGCTTCTAAAAACCCGATGTTATATTTAGCAGATCCTACACAAAAACTAACAGATTTACATATTACGTTTAGCTCGGCACTTATTAAAAGCACCGAACCAATATCCATTACTTTACCTCAAGGGGAACTTAAAGGAAGTACTGTGAGTTACTCACTTAGTCAATTTTAAATAATAATTAAACGTCAAATCCTTATTACATGAACAAAATAATATTGCTTTTTGCTTTAGTAGCAACCATAGCTTTTACCGGATGTGCGCAAAAAAAGACCTTGCTAAATGTGAATAAGGAATTGAGTTTT
>JBBSTQ010000230.1:0-5742 GCA_038235745.1 Sphingobacteriales bacterium | reverse complement strand
TCTGTAAAAGTTAAAGATGCAAAGTTAAGCATGGTTGGCGTCAGTTTCGACAGTTTGACCGTGTTTGCAGATCATGCAAATTCAATAGATATGGATTCCAGCAGTATTAACTTATTCCAATATTCATTACAAAATACCAGTATACTTAACCTGGCAACAAATGAAATTCAGAAATTCCAAAGGCTGAACGTAGATAGTTTATCGGAAATTGCTGTAAAAGGTAAGGCAAGCCAAATGGAGAAGTTTCTACCTGCATTATCTCAGTAAATGACTAATAGTTATCTATTTAATTGTTAATGTTATATCAAATACTCTCGGTATTTAATCAATTTGCTATCATTAAAATTCTTACAGATATACCGGTAGACAGCCAGTTTGTGGCGTTAAAGCGCTATTTTTTATTGACTTATACCATTAAGTTTAACAAAACCACTACAGAGAAATAAGTTAGTTACTGGCACAAACCTGAATTCTTCTTAAAAAAAGAGGAATTCAGGTTTTAGATAATATCTTTGCTTTTACCGAACCTAGCTTTTATGCGTAAATTTTACTTATGGTGTTTTCTACTTTTAGGATGTTCTACTTTATTTGCCCAAGAAGGCGATTTCGATTTTGGAGTTGCTGACAACTTCCATTTAAATCAGAAAACCTACCCGAAGGACTCAACGGCAAATGCATATGTGATCAAAGAATTTGGAAGTGCTTATATTTCTGAAGGAGAAAATATAGGTTTAGTTTTCACCTATCACATAAAAATTAAAATTTTAACCAACAATGGGCTCAATCAAGCTAATATTACCATTCCTATCAGAAAGTCTGACGGTGTTTCTGAAAAGATAATTGACATTAAAGCGGTCACCAATAATCTCGATAACGGCTTTACACAATCCACTGCTTTAAAAGATGAAAACATCTACACTGAAAAGGTAAGCGATTATTACGAGCGGAAGAAATTTACCTTACCAAACGCAAAAGTTGGTAGCATTATAGAATACCAATATACCATAACCTCACCGTTTATTTTCAACTTCAGAAATTGGGAATTTCAGTCCGGCATTCCCAAAATAGAAAGTGAATATTGGGCAAAAATTCCAGCAAATTACACTTATAACATTGCGCTTTCTGGTTTTAAAAAATTAGATAAGAACGACCCAGAACTTATAAAAGATTGTTTTAAGATTGGAGGTGGTGTAGCCGACTGCTCTTTGCTAAAATTTGGGATGAAAGACATTCCCGCTTTTTTGGAAGAAGACTATATGACCGCTTCTAAAAACTTTCTCTCGGCAATTAGATTTGAGTTGATGGACATCAAATATTTTGACGGAAGAACTAAGAATATTACTAAAAGTTGGGCCGACATTTATAAAGACCTAAAATCAGACGCTGATTTTGGGTTGCAAATTAAAAGAAATTCGGATCTGTTCAAAGAACAGATCTTAAAATTACAGCTTGGCAGTAAAAGCCAGGATTCTTTGGCAAGAAACGTATATGATATGGTCAAAAACTGGTATCGTTGGGATGATTATTATGGAAAGTACGCTAAAAGTGGTCTTAAAAAAGCTTACCAAAGCCATTCGGGTAATGTTGCCGATATCAACTTGGCGTTAATTGGAGCGTTACAATATGCCGGTATCGAAACAGAACCTGTTTTGGTATCTACCCGTGACAATGGCTTCCCGACAAAGATTTTCCCGGTAATGAGCGACTTTAATTATGTAATTGCCAAAGTGAATGTTGCTAATGAGTCCTACCTTTTAGATGCTACAGATAAAGATTTGCCTTTCGGAATGTTACCTTTTAGGTGTTTGAATAAAGAAGGGCGAGCCATAGGGAAAGATTCTTGCTATTGGGTGGATCTAATTCCGAAGAAAAAATACAGGCAGACCGATTATGTGCAACTGAAATTAGATTCGTTAGGAAACCTATCGGGAAAAATAGTGATCCAAAGCATCGATTACCAAGCATTTAATAAAAGAAAGAAAATTAAAGAATTTGCTACCACCGATGAGTATATAGAAAATCTGGATGAGAAATATACGAGCTTAAAGATCAAAAATTACAAAATCACTAATCTAGATTCATTAGATAGTCCGCTTGTTGAAGAATACGACGTGGTAATTAAAGCTTTTGACTCCATGGATGCTAAAACTTTATCGATAAGTCCCTTCCTTTTTAATAGAATGACTGAAAACCCATTTAAACTTAATGAACGCACATATCCAATTGATTTTGGAGCACAAAAACATTTCTCCACTATCTTTCGATTAGAAATCCCAGCAAACTATGAAGTTAAGTTGCTACCCGCTTCTGTAGCGTTACAACTTCCAGGAAATGATGGGCGTTATACTTTTACAAGTACAGTTGTAAATAAAAACCTTATCACTGCTTCTGAAACTTTTACTATCAACAAATCAGAAATTTCTGGCGAACAATATCCTTATCTTAAAGAGCTTTATAACAAAATAGTGCAGAGCAATAAATCTAACATAATCATCCGCAAAAAATAAATGAAAAAAATTAGCCTTTTTCTAGTTGCTGTATTAGGATCGGTTCTGGGCTTAAAAGCGCAATCCTATGATGTCTATCTGATTCCGAAAGCGTTGAAGAGTTATGCAAAGGCAGTAGTGCGTATTGATGAAAGAAAAATCATCATCAATTCTCCTTCAAGTATGGTTTATCAAATTAAAAAAGCCACCACCATACTCAACCAAACTGCTTCTGATATGGCACAAACTGCGGTTTTCTATAACAAAATGCGGAAAATTAAAAGTTTAAGCCTCAATATTTATGATTCCCGCGGTAATTTGATTGGCAAGGTAAAAGAGTCGGACTTTGACGACCGAAGCTACATTAGTGATTATTCACTATTTGAGGACGATCGTTTAAAAACGTACCGACCAACCATAAGTTCTTATCCTTTTACAGTAGAAGAAATTATAGAGATTAAATGCAACCAAACATTAGCTATCCCTAGTTGGTTTCCGCAAAGCGAGGATAATGTAAGTTTAGAAAAAGCATCTTTTGAAATCATAAAAAGTCCTGATTACAAAATCAATTTCGAGTCTTTCGGGATAGACGAACCACAGACAAGCACTGTAGGAAAATTGGAAAGCATAAAATGGAGTTTAGAAAACGTTAGTGCTAATAAATATGAACCTTATAGTATTAACGCAGATAAAAGGTTAGCAAACCTAAAAATTAGTCCGGTTAAATTCACTTATGACGGCGTTGACGGCGAATACACCGATTGGAAAAGCTATGGGAAATGGGTTTACGATAAACTTTTAACTGACCGAAATGACTTGCCGCCTTATACAATTGCTACAATTAAAGATTTGGTAAAAGACTGTAAAGACCAAAAAGAAGCCGCCAAGCTAATTTATGAATATGCGCAAAAGAAAAACCGATATGTGAGCGTTCAAATTGGAATTGGGGGTTTCCAGCCCATGAAAGCATCTGAAGTTGATGCATTATCTTATGGCGATTGCAAAGCTTTGGTTAACTATACAGCTGCACTTTTAAGTGTTGCAGGCATAGAATCCCACTACACAGAAATTTACGCAGGACAAGGAAAGGTTGATTATCTGAAAAATTTTGCAAGCATAAGCCAAGGCAATCATATTGTTTTGTGCCTGCCTTTTGCAAAAGACACCACTTGGTTAGAGTGCACCAGCAAAGATGCTCCGTTTGGTTTTTTAGGTTCATTTACCCAGGATCGTAGCGCACTAATGATCAAAAAAGAAGGTGGCGAATTGGTAAAAACGCCCACCTACAACTGGCGTAAAAATTTGCAGGAAAGAAATGCTAATTTTAATTTAGAGGCATCTGGAAGTCTTAACGGCAAAATCAATACCACTTTCAAAGGTATTCAGTATGAAAACAGAGAAGGCTTTGCAGAGCTTAGTCCAACAAAAAGGGAAGAACAGTTAAAATCAGTTTATAGCGATATTCCTGACTTTGAAACCTTGTCTTACAATCTAGAGCAGGATAAATCTCACCCAAAATGGACAGAGACTTTAGCGTTAAATACAAGAAACTTTGGCACTCACAACGCCAAATATTTGATATTTGATGTGAACCCAGTAAATGTGTCAAAACAAAATCTAAAGGAAGTGCTTAACCGGAAAAACGAGCTATACATAAATATTGGTTATACCGATGTTGATACCATCAGGATCAAAATTCCAGATAATTACAAAGTTGAAACGCTCCCTTTGGGCATCGATAAAAAGCTTGACTTTGGTTCGTACCAATTTAAAACCACATTTAAAGACGGGCAATTATTTACGATAAGAAAAATGATTGTAAAAGAAGGAACCTATCCAGCAGAAGCTTATGACGGTTTTATCAGTCTTTATGAAACCGCAAAAAAATTCGATAAAAGTCGTTGTGTGTTGGTAAAAAAGGAGTAGAATCCTTGTGTATTTTTTTTTACAAAACAGAAAAAGCCTTTCAGATTGTCTCTAAAAGGCTTAATCAAGATCAGTTTTTCAATTCTACTTCATAAACGGATAATCCGTATAACCTTTTTTGCCAGGCGTGTAAAAAGTATCCATGTCAGGCTCGTTCAAATCTGCGTTAGCTTTATATCTTTCCAACAAATCTGGGTTTGCTAAATACGGCTTACCGAAAGCAATTAAATCTGCATCTTTGTTTTGCAATGCTTCTTCCGCTTTTTTGTCGTCAAAATCGCCACAAAGAATTAAAGTACCCTCAAAGTTTTCACGGATATCTTTCCTTACTTCTTCTGGTAAAGGCGTTGAACCCATTGCAGAATGATCTAGCAGGTGTACATAAACTGGCTTCAGTTTATTTAATTCAACTGCCAAATAATGATAGGTTTCTTGCATTTGAGGATAAGCGCTCATATCGTTAAAAGCACCGTTCGGCGATAACCTGATGCCTACTTTGTCTGCACCAATTGCCTCGATAGCTTTCTCCACAATGTCTAATAAAAACTTAGATCTGTTGTGAATACTTCCTCCAAAATCATCTTTTCTGTAGTTGCTGTTCGGGTTTAAAAATTGTTCTATCAAATAACCATTTGCACCGTGAATTTCAACTCCGTCAAAACCAGCTTCTACCGCTAAAACCGCAGCAGACACGTAACCTTCAATTGCTTCGTTCACATCGTTTATAGTCATTTCTTCTGGAAAATCATTGTCCTTCATTCCCTCTTGGTCAGTGTACATTTGACCTTCCGCAATAATTGCAGACGGCGCCAACACTTTAGCCCCGCTAGGTAAATTCAAATGATGCGCTACCCGTCCGCAGTGCATTAATTGCAAGAATATCTTTCCGCCTTTGTCATGAACAGCTTTTGTTACCAACTTCCAACCATCTACGTGGTGTTGATTGTACATTGCTGGTATCCTTGGGTAGCCCAATCCGTTTGGCGATGGCGAAGTTCCTTCTGTAACGATTAATCCTGCTCCTGCTCTTTGTGCGTAATATTCGGCCATCAATTCATTCGGAATATTTTGATCCTCTGCTCGCGAGCGAGTCATTGGAGCCATTACCGCATGGTTTTGTAAAGTAATGTTACCTAATTTGTATTCTTTATAAAGTTCTTTTTCCATTTGTTAAAATTAAATGTTTAGACAATCATTTAAGCAAAAATACGTCCAGTAAAATAATTGGCTTTGCTATGTATTGAACTTGGTTATTGAAGTGTTAATTTGGGCGTTCCCCGATTGCTTTCACTCGGGGCAGGCAGAGCGGGCTTTACGCTACCACGAAGGA
>JBBSTQ010000229.1:0-5748 GCA_038235745.1 Sphingobacteriales bacterium | reverse complement strand
TGTAATCCCGTTTGCATATTGGCATTTCAAAAACGGAACGCTTTTACGTACGGAAGGTGCCAAGTTTACTAAAGAAATGTATTTCTTTTCGCCAGACCATCAAGAAATTTATGACGTAAGAACAAACGAAGGCAATTATAACTACGAAACTCCTCGAATTTTGTACAGCCAAAATTACGACATGAAGAAGTGGGAGCGAGTACCGTTTAAAGCTCATTTTAAAAATGATATTTATGTTTATGATAAACCAGTTTTAGTTGTTGCTAATCGTTACAATACCGAATGGGACGGTCCACCAATTAGCTTTTTCAGTATTGAAATGTTGACGTTTATTTTCGATAACCTTAATCAACATTACCAAATCATCTATAACCGCCCTCGTCCGCACCAGATAACATCCGATACTAGCGAGGTTAGCGATCTAAACGAATATGATTTTATCCAACAGAATTATCCTGAAGTAATTTTAATGGAAGATTTATACCGTAACAACTTGATTAAAGCGAAAAGTTTTAACCATTTTCAAATGTGTGTTTATGCTAATGCGGATAAATTTTTATCGATACACGGAGGAACTGCGGCCTTAGCAAGTTGCTTTGAGGGAGAAAACATTATTTTATCGAAACAAGGGCCTGAGCATCATTTCGGTTGCTTCGATAAGCTTTTTCCGATGCTTTCTGGCGCAACAATCCATCATGCAAAAAACGATGAAGAAGTTAAAGATTATATTACCAGATTTTATATTCCAGCCATTTAATGAAAGGACAAGGTAACTACTGGTTGAAATCTGGCTTAATCAACGTTTTCCAAAATATGGCGAGCGTTTTATTCGGCTTTGGAAGTTTCTTTTTTTTAGTACGAGGACTTTCTGAGCGAGATTACGGCGTTTGGACAGTTTATATGACCACCATCACCATCTTAAATATTTTTAGAGATGGCTTAATCAGAAACGCACTTATAAAATTTCTTTCAGGCGCAACGGAAGAGGATAAGCCGAAAATTATGTCGGCGGCTTTTACCATCAATTTATTGATCACAGTTGTCGTCGTAATTTTAAACCTGTCTTTAGGAGCTGTATTAGCGAGAGTTTTAAACTCGCCAGAATTAATTAACTTATTCTATTTGTTCAACATTGTCTACGTTTTAAACGGATTGTTAACGCAGTTTAATTGCATTGAACAGGCTAATTTAAAATTTAAAGGAGTTTTTGTTTCTAACACAGTTTTTCAAGCAATCTACTTTGCGTTTGTACTTTATTGTTATGTGCTTAAAATAAACATTCAGTTGAAACATTTGGTTATTGTCCAGATTTTTGGTGCTGCGGTTGCTACTTTTATTGCTTTTCTTTACTCAAAACCGTTCTTGAATTTTGCTATTGGCATTTATAAAGATTGGATGTTAAAGCTTTTCAATTATGGAAAATATGCTTTTGGTACGTCTATGAGTTCCATTTTATCTGGCAGTGTAGATCAAATGATGCTTTCGAGTATCATTTCGCCAAGCGCATCTGGCGTGTTCAATGTGGCTGTGAAAATTGTCAATTTAATAGACATCCCAACCAGTGCGGTGGCCAACATCGTGTTCCCACAAAGCGCTAAAAGAATTGAAACTGAGGGAAAAGATGCGATCAGATATCTTTATGAAAAATCGGTTGGAACAATTTTGGCCATCTTAATTCCTGGATTAATTTTTATCTACTTGTTTCCAAGTTTTGTGCTTTTTCTTTTAGCAGGAGAAAAATACACCGATGCCGTTCCGCTATTGCGAGTGACCTTGCTTTATACTTTGTTAATTCCGTTCGGCAGGCAGTTCGGGATTATTCTGGACTCCATCGGGAAAACAAAAACTACTTTTTACATTGTGGTAGTTACCGCAACACTTAACTTAACCTTAAACTATTTCTTTATTTTGAATATCGGGATTTTGGGTGCTGCTTACGCAACTTTAGCATCAAACATTGTTGGTTTTATTATCGCCCAATACATTTTAAAGAAAGAATTGGGTGTAAAATTCTATCATACTTTTGTTTACGCCTATCGTTTTTATCCAGAATTTTATGTGAGTTTTGTAAAGCCACAAATCGAAAAGTTTAAAAATAGAAAGAAATAATGTTAGGGATAAAGTTCGACGGTAGATTAGGGAATCAGCTTTTTCAATATATTTTTTTGAAATATGTGAAACAACGGGAAGCTGGTAAACACGTTTTTTTCATCAATCCGCATCACGCATATATTCAAAAATATTTTGAGCTAGAAGGAAACGACAATTATTTACTGGCTTCAAAACCCTATTCAGCAATTACCCGCATATTGTCTTTTTTGTTACGCTTAAAGCAGATTTACATTCACAATTGGATTATTCCTAAAGCATTTCCCATAAAAGACCAATCGGTTTATGTCGGCTACTTTCAGTCAGATTATTACTATCAGCAGTTAACGCAAAAGCCACCTTTCCGTATCAAACAGCAATATCAAACAGATTTTGAGAACTTGTATGGTAAGCTATACCGAAAAAATAAAATTGTGGTAGTACATATTAGAAGAACCGACTATATGAATTATGGAGAGCGTAGAAAACGGGATATTTCTTTGCCGATGGCTTACTTCAAAAAACGTTTAGAAGCAATTGACAATCTTGACAGCTACAAAGTGCTTTTCGTGAGCGATGACATCAATCACGTAAAAGAAATTTTTCCGCCACAAGACAACTATATGTTTTCGGAAAATAACGAAATTATCGATTTTCAAATCATTCAAAATGCTGACGTTTGCATCATTTCTAATAGTACGTTTGCTTGGTGGGCATCGTACTTAAGTCCAAGAAAAAATATTGTTTATGCGCCTAAAAACTGGTTTGGTTTTAAGATCAAAGCAGAGCATCCTCGTGGCATCATGACCGATAAATTTATCTGGTGCGATGTACTTGCAGACGGATAATCGATAGAAACCAAAACCATTTTTCGTGAACACTGTTATTGCAAATAAGCTTTTGGCATTTCTGCCAATGCGCAAAATAAATTTATCTTTGCCTCCAAATGATGTCAGAAAACGTTACGCCTTATAAAGACCAACAGGTTACAAAAAAAGAACAGGTTGCCACCATGTTCAACAACATATCTAAAACTTACGATTTTTTAAATCACTTTTTGTCTTTAGGTATCGATATAATTTGGCGTAAAATGGCTATTAAGGAGCTTATAGCCGATAAACCTCAAACTATTTTAGACGTAGCCACTGGCACTGGCGATTTCGCGTTTGAAGCATTGGATATTTTAAAGCCCAAGAAAATTATTGGCGTTGATATTTCCGCAGGAATGTTGGCAATTGCTGATCAGAAAATTTTAAAACGGAAAAAGTCAGATGTTTTTGAGGTAAGACTTGGCGATTCGGAAAAATTACTTTTCGAGGACGACAGCTTCGATGCAATTACTGTGGCTTACGGTGTACGAAACTTTGAAAATTTAGAAAAAGGTATAGCTGACATGCTTCGCGTATTGAAACCAGGCGGCAAAGCTGTTATTTTGGAATTCTCGAAGCCAAAAGTGTTCCCAGTTAAACAGCTTTATAGTTTTTATTTTCAACACGTAACACCAACTATTGGTAAGGTGTTCTCAAAAGATGCGAGTGCTTATTCCTATTTACCGGAGTCTGTGAACGCTTTCCCAGATGGTAAAACATTTACAACGTTGATGGATAAAGTTGGGTACAAAAATACCAAATGCCGTCCCTTAGCGTTTGGAATCTGTTCTATATACACTGGTATTAAATGATTAAAATCAAAACATTTTTTTGTTTTATTCTTGTTTTTTTATCTATAACTTCCTTTTCACAAGGTAATTATGGTGGCGGTGTAGATAATGATAATTTGCATTTTGGTTTCGGTTTCCAATACATCAGTTCTGAGTTTAAAATTCAAAAATTTCCAGATTGGGAAAAACCTTTTATTGAAACTACAGAAAATGAAGGTTCAAAACAGGTTACAGAAGGCTTAAAAAGCATCAGGTCTATACAAAATCCTGGTTTCGGAATCGGTTTTGTTTCTGATTTATACATCACACCAAATGTGAACCTAAGGTTTACGCCGGTTTTTGTTTTTACGGATAGGATTATTGACTATGAGTTTAATGACGGTGCTCAGAATGACAGGGGCGGTCAAACTTCGCCAGAAGGATTTACCCGAAGAACCGTCAATTCCACCATGTTTGAATTCCCCGTGGGGATCAAATTGAAATCTGACCGGAGAAATAATTTTAGAGCTTATCTTTTGGCAGGCGGTAAATACGGAATAGATATCGGTGCAAAACCAGATGACCAAGGTGATATCGCTATTCAAAAACAACTAAAAAACAGCAAAGGAATTTTATCTTACGAGCTAGGAATTGGTTTCGATTTATACTTCGAGTTTTTTAAACTTTCGCCAGAAATTAAACTCAGCAATTCTATTAGAAGCATTTTAAAACGAGAAGATCATCCTTACGCAAGTCCGATTGAAAAAATGTATTTGCGTAATTTTGTTTTCAGTTTGTATTTTGAGTAACTCGAAATTGAAACTTAGGTTAGGAACTCCAATTAACTAATCTTAATTTGTGCATTTTGTTACGATTTATTTCGATAACTCGTTTTGTTGGTTCCAACTCAAACCGAAAACACTCATAATTTGGTTTGAGTTCAAACCGTTTTTGTCTATTTAACGATTGGCTTGTCATCATTTAGTAAATCGAATGCCATGTAAAAACCACTAGTAAGACATCCTCGAAATTTAAGTTGGAAACGTATTAAGGTTAAGTTTTATTTCATAATTTCACAGTATGTCATCAAATGGAAAAATAGCGCTCATAACTGGTGCAACCGCAGGAATTGGCGAAGCTTGTGCAAACCTTTATGCAGAAAACGGTTTTAATATCATCATTACCGGTAGGAGGGAAGAGCGACTTTCAAAGATTAAAAAAGATTTAGAAGAACAATTTAAAATACAGGTAATTACGTTGAATTTTGACGTTAGTGAGAAAAATGAGGTTGCAAAATGCCTAAATAATCTACCTTCGGAATTTAAGAAAGTGGATGTTTTAATAAACAATGCAGGCTTGAGTCAAGGTTTTGATGCATTTCAAGATGCAGATTTGAATGATTGGGAAACCATGATTGATACAAACATAAAAGGTTTACTTTACGTTTCTAAAATTGTTTCAAACTGGATGATCGAAAATAAAAAGGGTCATATCGTGAATTTAGGATCAATAGCTGGAAAAGAAGTTTATGCAAAAGGAAACGTGTACTGCGCAACAAAACATGCGGTTGACGCACTAAACAAAGCCATGAGGATAGATATGTTGCCACACAAAATCCGTGTGACGGGCATACACCCGGGTGCAGTGGAAACAGAGTTTTCTGAAGTACGTTTTCACGGCGACAAAGAAAAAGCTGCAAAAGTTTACGAAGGCTACGAGCCACTTCTAGCTAAAGATATTGCCGAAACCATATTTTTTGCAACAAGCAGACCAGCACACGTAAACATCAATGATTTGGTAATTATGCCAACAGCACAAGCATCAACAAATTATTGGAGTAAAGACTAAATTATTAGTCATCGGTTCATTAGTCGAATGGCTCAATTGTCATTAGTTCACTGATATAAGAATTCATTCATTCAAAATTCACTTATTCAATCATTACCATTAATTCAAAATTCAATAGTTCGATTATAAAAGAATTCATTCCTTCACTCATTCAAAATTCATTCATTAAAAAT
>JBBSTQ010000228.1:0-5757 GCA_038235745.1 Sphingobacteriales bacterium | reverse complement strand
TTTTTTCCGCTTATGAAACCAACACCTAAACCGGCATTTACATTACGGATAGCGTATAAAAAAGGACTGTAAGAGTAATCGATAAACTGCCCTACCGACACGTTACCTCTAACTTCAATTGCACTAAAATCTGATACAAATGCTCGGTTATGCTTATCTGGACCATCCTTTAACTGAACTTTATTATACCCAATACCTCCCGAAATAAAAGGAGTAAAGTAATAATCTAAAGAACCACCAAACACACTCGATTTATTAATAGTCAGCGTTTTTTTAGGGTCTAAACCCGCCAAGCCAAGAATATCAGGACTTATGCCATACGTTAAACCAGTGTAGGCGGTTGTTACTCCAGCGTTTATGCCTACGCCTATTCTGTAAAAATTAGCTTGTGAAAATGCCTTTACAGACATAAAAAGTAAAAGACTGAGGATTAATTTTTTCAAATTATATATTTCTAAAATAAAATAATCAAGTTTAAGAACTAATCTTTTACTTTATTTGTTTTGCATTAAACAAGCCATAAAAATATTTCAAATAATCCGTTAATCAAAATTCTATTTTAATGAATATCAAATATACTGTTACAGAACGATTTATAAACTATGTAAAATACGACACCCAGTCGGACTACACTTCTAATTCTGTACCTTCTACGGCTAAGCAAAAAATATTATCTGCCGAGTTAGTTACAGAACTTTTGGTAATGGGAGTTACAGACGCTCATTTGGATGAATTTGGTTACGTGTTTGGTACCATTCCGTCCAATTCTGAAAAAAAAGTACCTGTTATCTGCTTTTGTTCGCATGTGGATACCTCGCCAGATTGTAGCGGAGAAAATGTAAAGCCAATTATTCATAAAGATTATGATGGTGGTAATTTAGTTTTACCAGATGATCCATTAGTAGTTTTAAAAATGGTGGAACATCCCGATTTAGAAGCACAAATTGGAAATGACATTATCACGGCAAGTGGCACCACGCTTTTGGGTGCTGATAACAAAGCTGGTGTTGCCGAGATTATGGATGCTGTAAACTACTTTATGCAAAACCCTAAGGTTAAGCATGGGGAAATAAAGATTCTGTTCACTCCAGATGAAGAAATTGGCCGGGGCGTAAACCATTTGAACATCAAAAAGCTAGGTGCCGATTTTGGTTATACCATTGATGGCGAGACGTTGGGCTCTTTTGAAGATGAAACTTTTTCTGCAGATGGAATGCAGGTAAAAATTAAAGGTGTAAGTGCGCACCCAGGTTTTGCGAAAGGCAAAATGCAGAGCGCCATCAAAATAGCTGGGGAAATTATTGCTGCTTTGCCAAAGGATAGGCTGTCGCCAGAAAGCACTTCGGGTATGGTAGGTTTTATACATCCGGTTTCTGTAAATGGGCAAGTTGAAGAAGCTGTCATTGATTTTATCGTCAGAGATTTTGACGATCAGAAGCTGTTGAAACACGAAGAAGAGTTGAAGGCGATTTGCTTTTCTGTTTTATCTAGCTACCCTGATTGTACGGTTGACTTTGTGATTGAAGAGCAGTACCGGAACATGAAAACGATGGTTACGCAACATCCGAATGTGAGCGCTTTTGCATTGAGAGCGATTGAAATGGCTGGTGTAAAATCTATCAAACGAAGTATTAGAGGTGGAACGGATGGCTCTCGCCTTTCTTTTATGGGCTTGCCCTGTCCGAATATTTTTGCTGGCGAACATGCTTTTCATAGTAAGCAGGAATGGGTTTCTGTGCAGGATATGGAGGCGGCGGTGCGAACGATTATAAATTTAGCTGTGATTTGGGAGCTTGAAAGTTGAGTTTTTTTTTTTAGCTGAAAGGAGAAGGCTAAAGGCTAAAAGCTTGTGTGGAAATATCGGACGGGCGAATGATTGGCGGTAGCTTTCGTTTTGACGTTAATGGATAATTGAGAGGTTTTTGTAAAGTTTTTTTTTAACACAGAGTTCGCAGAGGGCACAAAGTTGGGTGGTGTTTCATCGTCTGCTTAATTTTCGGACTTATTAAGTTCTGCATTTCAAATCCTGATCATCCTAAAATCTTGTGAATCGTGATCCCGACAGTTTTTTTTTTACCACGGAGGTCACGGAGGTCACAGAGTTGAGTGGTGTTTCGTCGCCTGCTCAGTTTTCGGACTTATTAAGTTCTGCATCTCAAATCCTGATCATCCTAAAATCTTGTAAATCCTGATTCCGACAGTTTTTTTTAACTCAGAGTTCGCAGAGGGCACAGAGTTGAGTGGTGTTTCATCGTCTGCTTAATTTTCGGGTTTATTAAGCTCTGCATTTCAAATCCTGATCATCCTAAAATCTTGTAAATCCTGATTCCGACAGTTTTTTTAACCACGGAGTTAACGGAGGTCACAGAGTTGGGTGGAGTTTCGTCGTCTGCTTAATTTTTCATTACTGGCGCAAGTCTTAGTGTTAGGGATAAAGTAAAAGCTTGACTTGTGCCTAGTGTTATTTGAATAACGCAGGGTCGTCTGCAACAGACCCTGCTTGGACGAATATTTTCTTAGAAAACTCAATCAATGTCAGGTTCCCCTCCTCCTATCTGAGTTGAAAAGCGAATTGCCAAAGTTCCTAAACCCGGGTAAAGTGGATACCGGCTTTGTGGCTAATGCCGTGTTGTGGAATTGTGCGATGGTGTGCAGTATAAGCGGAACACGGGACTGCCTTTGTTAGTTGAAACAATTCCTGCGTTTTTCCATAAAAATTACACACCCAACATTTGCTTTCCGCTTCAAGCCTTTTGCCTTTTACGATAAATCTTCCGCCTTAAACCTTCAAAAAGAACCTACCTCTTCAATATTAAATATCCTTTATTCAGTTTTTTCTTGTTGTTTTCTTCGGTGTAGATGAGGTAATAATATACGCCATCTACCAGTTCTTTATTAGAGTTGGTAAGAATGCCCATGTTGGCGATGCCTTTAAATGAATTGCCTTTATTATCGTAACCGCGGGTTTGGTAAACTTTGTTGCCCCAGCGGTTAAATATTACTACCTCGTTGTTCGGATACTTACTGATGTTGTAAATAACGAAGCTCTCGTTACCCATCCCGTCGCCGTTTGGAGACAACAACGGGTCTGGATTGATGTCCGAATTTTCATCGGGCGTGGTTTTTACGGTTTCGGGATAAACGTCTTTGATGGTTACCGTAGATCCTGTACCGATATTCACAAATGTTGGCTTAGAGGTGCTGTTAACGTTACTGACTACGGTTTCGTTGTCATCGCGGATATCATCCAAAATGGTTGCGATTGTGAAATATTGGGTAGTTGTGGTCTGGTTTGATGGGATTAATATGGATACGTAATTATCTGACAGCACATAATCTTGATTATTTGTAGCTGTGCCCGAAAAGTTTAAATAAACGGTAACATCTTCCACCAACGACTCCGTTAAAACTGCCGTTATTTTAATACTATCGCCTTCTTTAATTGTTGCTTCTTTTGGAACTAAATTGACGGTTACCACAGGTTGTACGATAAGGGTAACGGTTGCATCATCGCACAAACCAAAAGGATCACATGCTCTATACGTAAACTGGTCTATACCTTTAAAATTTGGATTTGGTTTATAAACGAACGAGCCGTCGGTATTAAATGTAAGGGTTCCGTTGGCTGGGTTTGTTAGCTGGGTAAATGTTAAAGCATCGCCATCTGCGTCGCTATCGTTATTGATTACAGTCTGACTGATCTGACCGTTTCTTTGGATGCTAAATTTATCATCTCCCGCAATTGGCGGATCGTTAACCGGGCTAACCACAATGGTAGCAGTAGCCTGATCGCAAAGTCCGGCGGGGTCACAAACTTGGTAATCAAAAGTGATGGTTCCCGTGAAATTAGCTTCGGGAGTGTACGTAAAAGTTCCATCGGGGTTTAAAGTTACCGTACCACTTGCAGGCGGATTAGTGATGGTATACGTTAGGGTTTCATTTTCCGGATCCAAATCGTTTGAGCCTAAATCCCCAGTGACTGGAATATCTTCTGGAGTGGCAAAATCGTCATTTGTTGCAATTGGTGGATCGTTTACTTGTGTAACTACAATGGTTACTTGTGCGAAATTAGACTTTAATGTACCATCTGTTACTTCATAAATAAAATACTCTGTACCAAAAAAGTTTTTGTTTGGCGTGTAAGTAAATGAACCATCTGTATTTAAACTTACCCTACCGTTTTTGGTTTTGAATGTGGTTTTGCTGGCATCCACATCTCCAGTTTCCCCCTCAGGATCTTTTGCACTTCCTAAAGTGATGCGCAAGTCGTCGTCATCAGGATCAATATCGTTAATAATTACTCCAGGGGTGTTGATGATAATTGGCGTGTCTTCGGTAGTTTCGTAACGGTCATTATCTGCACTTGGCGCACAATTTCCGGGCAAAACCTGGGCAGAAAGCTGAATATTACAGTTGTTTGCATCAACAACTGTAATATCGTATTTCCCGGCGTTAACATTTAATAAAGAGCTGTTTTGCCCTCTATCTGTACTGTTCCAGATAAACCGGTAAGGCGATACACCGCCTACAACGTTGATTTTAACTGCTCCGTCTGGCGAGTATTTACACGTTGTGTTTTTGACAACAGCAGTTGCGGTAAGTGGCTGTGGCTGAGAAATAGTAATGGTTTTTATTTGGACACAACCAAAAGCATCTGTTGCAGTATACGTGTAATTACCGGCTTTTAAATTTTGAAGCATCAATCCAGTTGCTCCGTTTGACCAGCTCACTTTATAAGGTGCTTCACCCCCACTTAACTGCAAACTTATTTTTCCTGAATTTTCTCCGAAGCATTTAACTTGTTCGGTTTGTTCGTTGATTATAAAGGGCTTTAATGGCAGTATTTGTATTGCGATGCTTTGTGTACAGCCATTTTTATCTGTTACGGTAACTTGATATTCGCCCGTAGTAAGGTTTTGGATGTTTTGAGTAGTTGCGCCATTGTTCCACAGGTACCGGTAGGGAGATGTTCCGCCGGTAACTGTGGTTTCAATTTTACCTTTACTTTCTTCAAAACAAGAATTATTTTGATGGGTTTCTGTGACGGATAAAGGCTGTAATGGCTGGTTAACGGTTACCGTTGTTGACTTTGTACAGTTATTGATGTCTTTTACCGTGAAATTGTAATTACCCGCAGTTAAATTGCTGAAAGTTCCGGTCGGTTGGAAGTTAGTTCCGTCTTTGCTGTATTGATAAGCGGTTGTTCCGCCGTTGGCTGATAAAGTCACTTCTGTTGTTCCGCCGAAACACTTGATTTCGGTTTTTGTCGATGTTAGTTTTAGCTCTGATGGTTCAGTGATGCTTACAGTGATGGTTGTTGCGCAGTCATTCGCGTCTTTTACCGTAAAATTGTAGTTGCCAGCAGTTAGATTGCTGAAAGTTTGTGTCGGTTGGAAGTTAGTTCCGCCATCCTTGCTGTAAGTATAATTTGTTGTTCCACCGGTTGCTGTTAAGGTTACCGTCGAGGTCTCTCCGAAGCATTTGATCTCGGTCTGTGTTGCTGTTACCACTAATTTGCTAGGTTGTAGGATCGTGATCGTGGTGTCCTTTACGCAGTCCTTCGAATCCTTGATCCTGAAACTGTAAGTGCCTGCTGGTAAACTGTTGAAGGTGTCGCTTGGCTGGAAAGTAGTTCCGCCATCCTTGCTGTAAGTATAATTTGTTGTTCCACCGGTTGCTGTTAAGGTTACCGTCGAGGTCTCTCCGAAGCATTTGATCTCGGTCTGTGTTGCTGTTACCACTAGTTTGCTAGGTTGT
>JBBSTQ010000227.1:0-5763 GCA_038235745.1 Sphingobacteriales bacterium | reverse complement strand
AATAATTTAAGTTTTGAGCTTAAAGTTACAGATGCGAATGCGCCGATACTTTCTAAAACCTATGTTGCTAGAGGACGAAATTTTGATCAAGCTTTAAAAAATGCTCAACAAATTGCGTATTACTATGCCCAAGAAGATTCGGTGTTTACTTTCGATTACCAATATGGCTTAAAAGGTGCAAGTTTGTGGCGAGGCCAAGAGGTTGAGTTAACACTAAAAATCCCAGTAAACAGCAATTTGATGATTGAAAAACGGATGGCTAAGACGCTGTTTAGATATGAACTGGACGATTGTATTGACGATGACGTCAATGACAGTGCATTAATCAAGGTACGGGCGACCAAAGAAGGGTTTGTTTGCGACAAAACAATAGAAGCTATTGAACGCCAAAAGAAATATAACAAGGAATATGATATCGATGAACAGGTTAGTGATACAGTGTTGTTTTAAGAGTTGAGGATAAGACGATGAAGTTTTTTTGAAACTGTAATTCCCTCCTCGGCCTGTGTCCTCACAGACCGAAATAAAACACTCGCTAATGGTCTGTGTTTTGGAATAAAGGTTATAAAAAGAATGGTCTGGGGGGCACAGACCATGGAGTTGATCTTCCGTGTTATTATTGTTAGGCTTACTTATAGCATTTATTGCCTATTTGTGCTTTCTATCGTCGACATGAGGCGGTGCTTTAACGTGTGCACACAAACCATGGATAAATGAATCGGAAAAGCCACTCAAAGAAAAAGCAAGCTTTTAATGGCTTGCTTTTTCTATAATTAAAACTTAATACAGAGTCTCAAGAATCAGTATCTCGATAATTTACTTACTCAAATACATTGATTTCTCTCTAGATAACTGGATAAAGTATGGATCCTCCAAATCTTTAATGAAACGGATGGCCTCACCAGTTGATTTCATTTCTGGGCCTAATTCTTTCTGGATCTCAGGGAATTTATTGTAAGAGAAAACAGGCTCTTTAATAGCATAACCTTTTAGCTTTCTTACAATAGTAAAGTCTTTTAACTTTTTAGTGCCCAACATTACTTTCGTTGCAATGTTAATGTATGCCACACCATAAGCTTTCGCGATGAACGGCACTGTACGTGAAGCTCTTGGATTTGCTTCAATCACGAACACTTCTTCGTTCTTTACGGCAAACTGCATGTTCATTAATCCTCGGATATCCAGCGCTCTCGCTATTTTTTCCGTGTATTCTTCCATTTTTCCGATAACCGCATCAGATAAACTGAAAGTTGGCAATACAGCGCTTGAATCACCTGAGTGAATACCTGCCGGCTCAATGTGTTCCATTAAACCGATAATGTGAACTTCATCGCCATCAAAAATACAGTCAGACTCTGCTTCTTCTGCTCTATCCAAGAAATGGTCAATCAATACACGGTTTCCTGGCAAGTCTCCCAAAAGTTTTACTACCGCTGTTTCCAAATCTTCATCATTAATCACAATGCTCATTCCTTGTCCACCTAAAACATAAGACGGACGAACCAACACTGGGTAACCAACTTCTTTAGCGACCACAATAGCTTCTTCAGCAGTTTCGGCAACGCCATATCTTGGGTAAGGAATCTCTAATTCTTTCAACAAATCAGAGAAACGACCACGATCTTCAGCAATGTCCATATTCTCGAAACTTGTTCCGATAATTTTGATGCCTTTTTCGTGAAGCTTTTCAGCCATTTTTAAAGCTGTTTGCCCACCAAGCTGAACGATAACTCCTTCTGGTTGCTCTAGGTCAATGATCTCACGCACATGCTCCCAAAATACTGGCTCAAAATATAATTTATCAGCCATGTTAAAATCAGTAGAAACCGTTTCTGGGTTACAGTTGATCATGATTGATTCATAACCTTCCTCGTGAGCAGCAATTAAACCGTGAACACAAGAATAATCAAATTCAATTCCTTGACCAATTCTGTTTGGACCTGATCCTAAAACAATAACTTTCTTTTTATTTGACGGCTTAGATTCGTTTTCGCCTTCGTAAGTGGAGTAGAAATATGGCGTTTGTGCCGGAAATTCTGCAGCACAAGTATCCACCATTTTATAAACTCGCTTAATGCCGAGTTCTTTTCTTCTATCGTAAACATCATCTTCAGTTACGTTGCCTAAGACCCAAGCAATCTGTACATCAGAAAAACCTTTTTGTTTCAACGTATAAAAGAAATCTTTAGGAATATTGTTTAAAGTATAGCGTCTAAGCTCTTGTTCTAAAACAGCTAAATCCTGTATCTCATTTAAAAACCACTTATCAATTTTAGTTACCTTACGGATGGATTCCAAAGGAACGCCCATACGCATGGCATCTTTTATGGCAAACAATCTGTCCCAACTTGGATGCTCCAACTTGTACATGATGTCTTCAATGTTGCGGTTTTGCTTTCCGTCTGATCCTAAACCTGCTCTGCCAATTTCTAAAGACTGACAAGCTTTCTGTAGCGCTTCAATGAAAGAACGACCAATTCCCATTACCTCGCCAACAGATTTCATCTGCAACCCTAGTTCGGTATTGGCACCTTTAAATTTATCGAAATTCCAACGCGGAATTTTTACGATCACGTAATCTAAGGTCGGCTCAAAGTATGCTGAAGTAGTTTTTGTAATTTGATTTTCAAGTTCATCCAAGTTATAACCGATGGCTAACTTAGCCGCAATTTTTGCAATAGGGTAACCTGTTGCCTTTGACGCTAGTGCAGATGAACGCGAAACACGCGGGTTAATTTCGATAGCGATGATGCTTTCATCTGCAGGATTTACCGAAAACTGTACGTTACAGCCACCAGCAAAGTTACCGATTGCTCGCATCATTTTGATGGCTTGGTTACGCATATCTTGGTAACAACGGTCAGACAGCGTCATTGCTGGCGCTACCGTGATTGAATCTCCAGTATGAATACCCATTGGGTCAAAATTCTCGATCGAACAGATGATAATTACGTTGTCTTTGTTGTCACGCAATAGCTCTAACTCATATTCTTTCCAACCGATAACCGCTTGCTCCACCAATACTTCGTGAGTTGGAGAAGCTGTTAAACCGTGAGAAAGTGCCGCGTCGAAATCTTCTTTTTTGTGTACGAATCCACCTCCGTAACCTCCTAAAGTATAAGAAGGACGAATTACCAATGGAAAACCGATTTCTTGTGCGGCTTCTTTACCTTCTAAAAACGAGTTAGCAATTTTAGATTTTGCAACGCCAATACCTATATCCACCATCAACTGACGGAAAGCCTCCCGGTTTTCGGTTTTTTCAATTGCTGCAGTATCCACACCAATAATTTCAACACCGTATTTTTCCCAAACGCCCCGTTCTTCTGCTTCAATAGCCAAGTTTAAAGCGGTTTGCCCACCCATGGTTGGCAACACTGCATCAATTTGGCGTTCCTGAAGAATCTCTTCTAAAGAAGCAACGGTTAAGGGTTTCAAATAAATATGGTCTGCAATAAGCTCATCTGTCATGATGGTTGCAGGATTGGAGTTGATGATGGAAACTTCGATTCCTTCTTCTTTTAACGATAAAGAAGCTTGAGAGCCGGCATAATCAAATTCACAAGCCTGACCAATGATAATAGGTCCTGAACCGATGATTAAAACTGATTTAATGGAGTTATTTTTTGGCATGGCGTAATTTTAAGGGGATTTTACGCTTTGTAATTAAACAAAAATCCCGACTTGCTTGTCGGGGTGCAAATATAGGAAATGTAAACTTTTTTTCGGCATAAAATTTAGAATTTTTTGGGTTTGGTTCTGAGGTTTGATTGCCTTTGTTGAGGACTGCATCTTCGTAAGAGTTTGTTATTTCAATTAGCGGAATCCAATTAAAGCAGGTAAATGTAATAAAACCAGGTTTTGTCCGTAGTATCATGGGTAGTTTTAATCGCCATTTTTAAATGGTAGTGATTCTGTTGGACACTAACGCAGGGTTCTCTGCGAGAGACCCTGCTTGGACGGGAATTACTTATAGTTTTGATTATCTCTTGATTTTTTCTTTCGGAACTCAGCTCTGGGGGAAACACTTGTTCGTTTTGATACAGAATTGAGTAATTTGACACTAATGGAGGGGTCTTCTGCGTGAAGATACTTAGACGAAGCATGAATTACTCTATAATCAAGACAGTAAAAGTGTTTTGGAATAATCTTTGCCTAAAATGTTTAAAAAACCACAAACAATGAAAAAGCAAATTTTAGCATTTACAGCCATCGTATTTTTTATAAGTAGTTGCGCTACTTTACAGTCTATCGTTAGATCTACTTTTCCGTACACAGCAACCTTGATTATCCCATCCAACAGTAACACGGGGAAATCTTATTCCGCAACCAGTTCGGCGAGTAGTTTCGATCAGATTTTTACTGGAGCCAATTCTAATACAGATCAAATAAGTCAGGTTAGGATTAATTCGGCAAAAATAGAAGCGATAAATCCATCAAACCAAAAGTTGGGCGTTTTTAAATCCATTAAGGTTTATCTTTTAAATGGAAGCAAAGAAGTTATGGTTGCGTCTCGTAATGATATTGCCTCAACAGTTGGTAATAGTTTAGTTCTAGATATTGATAACAGCCAGTTTTTAGATAGTTATTTGAAAACTGGGACAGTTAGGGTGCGTGTAGATTATGTGCTACAGAACAACTTGGGGGTAGATTTAAGTATGAAAGCAAGCTTAGGCTTCAACGCAAGCCCTGCAACTACAAATTAAGCGAGTGCATATTTAGATTAAAAAAATCTTATCCTACTTATCCGGGGTAAGATTTTTTTGTTTTGAGATAATTGTAAGCGGTTTTGTTATTGGCTAAATTTATGAAACGATGATAAGCATGGGTTAAAAACCACCAAACCGATCTGACGACCTACGTTGTTCTATTACAGTTCTCGTCCGAGTTGGAGCTAATTTAAAAATATAGGTATAGTGTAACTTACTCTTACTGGCGTTGCACTTTAGGATTCCATTTAGGCGAGCGTTCAAACACTCTTAAAGCTTCTTCATCACAACCGCTTCCTATTCCTCTAACCGCCTTAGCTTCGGTTACGCTTCCATCTTTTTCTATAACGAATTGTAAAACCACCTGTCCTTCTACGCCATTATCAAGAGCTTCGCTAGGGTAGTGTAAATTAGCGGGCAAAAACTGACCAAATGCTTGCATGCCACCTTTAAACGTTGGTAATGCTTCTAGCTTGTCGTACTCAACGGTTTTACCGTTTTCATCTGCGGTTTTACTTCTCACATATTCCAAAACTGGTTTATTGTTCCCGCTAGGGGTCACTTAAATCTAACTATAAAAAACGAGGACTGCGTCCGGAAAAGTAAGACACGTTATGGTTGTCGAGACGCTCCAGTTCTTACAGTTATTTAGAAGTTTGGTACATCTTTAAATTTCCGGACAGAGTCCTTATTTTCTAAAAGCATTTAAGTGCTCTTCTCGGAGCGTTTAAACTAGACGGGACTTGTAGCTGCTCAAATATTATGATTTATGGATTGAGGTATATCCAAACTTCCTCGAGCTGAACGCTAACCCGCTAATCTCTCTTAATCAAGTAGCTTAGCCCAAGCGATAAGCTAAATCCTCTGTGCGTTACACCACTAGCAAGGAACTCATCTGAAGCGGATATTGATGATCGGTAATATTAACCTTGTCTTTAAATCCTTTTTGGTTGTAGTTTAAACTTGCTCCAATCAAAAACGGACTTTTTAGCAAATACTCGTAATTCAACCCAAATGAAAAGCCATTTCTCTCGTAAGGCTTGCCACGAGTGTT
>JBBSTQ010000226.1:0-5767 GCA_038235745.1 Sphingobacteriales bacterium | reverse complement strand
GTTCTAGAATCTGACACAAAAGAAAGCTCTATAATTAAAGTTACCGAAAGCTAATCAAACCGAAGCGTACCAAGTTCACTCTTATATTTATAACAACCTGTCATACAAGAGTTGCATAGTACTTTATTTCTTATGGTTGGCCTTGTGACTGTGCCACAAGAGAAAGTAAATCTATTCAACAACCACAACCCCCTTTTCAAAATAGCCCCGATTGCAATGGAAATCCTTTTTGCTTCTCTCCGCTTTTTCAGGTAAGCAAACAGATTGAAACGTAAAGCGGGACTGTCGGGAGTTGATCGCACTAAGCCTTCCTGCTTTTAAAGAAACCATCTTGAAAAAACGACAATTAAATTAACATCTGACTTCTATAGCCTAAATACTTTCGTTAATTTAGCGGAAACAAAAAAACAAATCAAAATGCAGTACGACGTCATCGTAATAGGTTCTGGTCCGGGTGGATATGTTGCAGCTATCCGCTGTGCACAATTGGGTTTAAAAACCGCAATGGTTGAAAAATACGCCACTTTTGGTGGTACTTGTTTAAACGTTGGATGTATCCCTTCCAAAGCACTTTTAGATTCTTCTGAGCATTACCACAACGCTACGCATACTTTTGCAGAGCATGGTATTGATGTGAAAGAGGTAAAAGTGAACTTGCCTCAAATGATTAAAAGAAAGAATGAAGTGGTAGACCAAACTACTAGTGGCATTACTTTTTTAATGAAGAAAAACAAGGTGGATACTTTTGAGGGCTTGGGTTCTTTTAAAGATAAAAACACCGTTAAGATAGCTTTAACCAAAGGTGGCGAACAGGAAATCACTGGTAAAAATGTAATTATTGCCACCGGAAGCAAGCCAACGGAGTTGCCTTTTTTGAAACCAGATGGCAAAAGAATTATCACTTCTACGGAAGCTTTAAACTTGCCTGAAGTACCAAAACACATGATTTTGATTGGTGGCGGTGTAATTGGTTTGGAGCTGGGTTCGGTTTATGCCCGTTTAGGATCTGAAGTTACGGTGGTTGAGTTTATGGATGCCATAATCCCAACGATGGACAAAACTTTGGGTAAAGAACTACAGAAATCTTTGACCAAATTAGGGATGAAGTTTCTGCTGAGCCATAAAGTTACTGGCGCAACGGTTAAAGGCAAAAAAGTAACCGTGACTGCAGATTCTCCGAAAGGCGAAAAAGTGGTTTTGGAAGGCGATTATTGCTTGGTAGCTGTCGGCCGTACCGCTTATAGCGAAGGACTAGGTTTAGAAAACATTGGAATTACCATTGAAGAACGTGGTAAAAAAATTCCGGTTAACGAACATTTAGAGACTTCCGTAAAAGGCGTTTATGCAATCGGCGATGTTATAAAAGGTGCAATGTTGGCTCACAAAGCTGAAGAAGAAGGAACTTTTGTCGCAGAAACCATTGCGGGGCAAAAACCACATATCAATTATAATTTGATCCCGGGTGTGGTTTACACTTGGCCAGAGGTTGCTTCTGTAGGTTATACCGAAGAACAATTGAAAGAAAAAGGATCAAAATACAAAACCGGAATTTTCCCATTTAAAGCAAGCGGAAGAGCAAGAGCAAGTATGGATACCGATGGTTTGGTTAAAGTTTTAGCTGATGCCACAACCGACGAAATTTTGGGCGTTCACATGATTGGCCCACGTACTGCGGATATGATTGCGGAGGCTGTTGTCGCTATGGAATTTAGAGCTAGTGCGGAAGACATTGGCAGAATTAGCCATGCCCACCCAACTTTCACAGAAGCGTTTAAAGAAGCAGCTTTAGCAGCAACGGATAATAGGGCGATACATATTTAATTTTGAAGGAGAGAATTTTGAATGAGAGAATGATTGAATAGATTAATTTTGAATGATTGAAGGAGAGAATGATTGAGTAAGTCTGCTCTTAGTTAAGATGATTTTTTTACTGGAAATTCAATCCTTCAATCATTATTTTTACCCATTGTACGCTATTCAGTCATTCAAAATTCTATCATTCATTCATATTTAACCCCATTGCAAATTATTCATTCATTCAAAATTCAATCATTCAATCATTAGTAAATTTCTATCATTCAATCATTATTAAATATCGCCTTCATCATCGCAACCATCGTAATCATGGAAATCCTTTCTTGGGCAATGCACAAGTATTTGTTCCATGGCCCATTGTGGTTTATCCATAAAACACACCATCAGCAACGACACGGTTTTTTTGAACTGAACGACATTTTTAGTGCTGGATTTGGAGCGCTTGCACTTTACCTACTATGGATTGGCAGAGAGAGTTTGGATTACAAATTTTGGATTGGCGCTGGAATTTCTGTTTATGGTGTGATTTATTTTATTTTTCACGATTGGTTTATCCATAATCGCTTGAAAGCTTTTAACTCGGAAAATAAATACTTAAAAGGAATTAGAAGAGCACATAAGATTCATCATAAATCGATGGAAAAAGAAGGTTCGGAAGAGTTTGGGTTGTTGACGGCTAGTAAGAAGTATTTTGAGTAGGTTGTTAGGTTGTTAGGCATCTAATCCCTAAAACCATTAGAATTTAGGTGTTGATATGCTTTAACTCATTGCTCACTATACCTATCCGAATTGCGACCCGGCAGGATTTCCATCTAAAAACCTTAATTTTTTTACAAAATTTTTCTATTTTAAATAAATGAAAAAACAACTATCTAAATTTATCATCACTTTTCTGATTTTCATAGGGTTCAACACGCAACTCAAAGCTCAAATCAACTTATCCGACATTAAAGGCACCATCGTATTAAACAATGGAGACCAATTAACTGGGTTTGTAAAGGGTAAAACGCTCTCTAAAATGAATTTGGGGGTAATGTTTAAATTGCCAACCGAAAAAAATTTTATCACGTATTCTATAAATGATTTTGAGAAATTACAACTCGAAAACGGGGAGAACTACCAAGTTTTAGAAGTATCTATTTTAGAGGATAGCGCAAAAAGAAAAGTTTTAGGTGCTTTATTATTAAAAGGAGAAATTTCTGTTTATGCGGCTTCTTACAATGAAAAAGGCATTTATATTTTGGTAAAGAATGGGAAAACGTATTGGCTACAGGACGATGAGTTAATCTCAAATAAAATGACGGTAACAAAACATTTTTTCAAGAATACGCTTTTTTTAATTTTGCAAGACGGAGGCATCAACGAAAATGAATTAATTAGGATAGAGTTCAACGAGGAAGACATTTTAAACATGGTTAAAAGGTACAACAAAGCAAAAAACTCTCCATCAGAAAGTTTTAAGTACAAAACACCTTACCAATCTTTTATGATTACGAGCATTAACGGGAATTTTTTTAACAGAGACGACTACGAAGGAATGGCAAATATTTTCTACCGATTTTACAGCCCTAGAATTAGCAAAAGCACTTCACTAAACATTGGTATTCAATATAGTTACCGCCGACAAACCAGACTCAGATATAATGGATCTGGAAACCAAGAGTATCACCCTACGATTTCAAGTATCTCCATACCCTTCCTTATTCAGCAAAATGTTTTGAATAAAAAAATACGCCCATTTTTACGGGGTGGTCTTACTTTAGTATATAGTAACATTGACACTAACTCGCCACGCGACAAAATTAGCAAAGGCTTTCAAAAAAGTTATGGCATTGGTGTGTTGTACGGAGTTGGTTTGGAAATTGATCTTTTAAAACTTTTAATGCTTAAAGGCGATTTTTACCGGGATGCTGTTGATCACTTAATGACCGTTGGTATCGCTTATAATTTACGGTTAAACTAACCGCAATTTTAAATTAGTATTTTCGCAGTTTAAACTACCACATCTTGTTACAAATCCACGAAAACGTTTCTTTAAAAAACTTCAACACTTTTGGTATTGAGGCTTATGCTCGATATTTTGTAGAGATCAATCACAAAGAAGAATTGCAGGAACTTTTTGCAGACCCTCAGTGGAAAACAGCAAAGCGTTTGGTTTTAGGCGGAGGCAGCAACATGCTTTTTACCCAAAATTTTGATGGACTTGTTATTAAAATCAACATCCGTGGAATTGAACACCGCATCAATCACGAGGAAGTAATTGTGGAATCTGGTGCTGGAGAGAGTTGGAACAACTTAGTCAAATATTGCGTGAACTGGGATTTTGCCGGTATTGAAAACCTGAGTTTGATTCCTGGCTCTGTGGGTGCCTCTCCTATCCAAAATATTGGTGCTTATGGCGTGGAGTTAAAAGATGTATTTGAAAATTGCGAGGCTTTTGAAATTTCATCTGGCGATTTTGTACATTTCAATAACAGCGACTGTGGTTTTGCTTATCGCGAAAGCATATTTAAACAAGCCAAAAAAGGGCAATATATTGTTTGTAGGGTGAAGTTTAAGCTTTCTACTGAGCAAAATATCAACATCAGTTACGGCGCAATTAGTGCCGAGTTAGAAAAAAACGGCATCAACAATCCAACGATAAAGGATGTTAGTAAAGTAGTTTCAGAAATTAGGGTCTCGAAACTTCCTGACCCTAGTACTATCGGTAATGCAGGCTCTTTCTTTAAAAATCCTGTTATTCCGAATGTTATTTTTCAAGAAATCCATAGAGAACACCCAGAGATGGTTCATTTTATAGTTGATAACGGAATTAAACTGGCCGCAGGATGGCTGATTGAACAATGCGATTGGAAGGGTAAAGTAGTGGGAAATACCGGTACTTGGAAAAACCAAGCTTTGGTGTTGGTAAACCATGGAAAGGCCACTGGTCAAGAAATCTATTCCCTTTCAGAGGACATAATTACATCTGTGAGCGAGAAATTTGGGATTTCGTTGGAACGCGAGGTCAACATCATTTAAATTCCAAACATATTAGATCAGTCATTTTAAACCTCAGGAAACCCTTCCTGAGGCTTTTTTGCTTTCGAGCAACAATTATTTTGATTCCCAAAAATCGCTGGCGTATTTTTTGTTTAACTATTACCAAAATAAGTTAAACAAAATTTGATGTTACCACATATATTATATATTTTTGTTTAAGATTTACGCACATTAAGCTAAACAACATGACAAATTTAGAATTTAGTACTCTAGTTACTCGTCAAACAACATCGTTGAAAACCTACGCTTTAAGGTTCACTCACGATCATGAAGATGCAAACGATTTAGTGCAGGAAACTATGCTGAAGGCGTTTACTTATTACAACAATTTTAAAGAAGGCACCAACATTAAAGGTTGGTTGTACACCATTATGAAAAACACGTTCATTAATGGTTACAGAAGGTTTATAAAAACCACTTCCATTATCACCAAAACAGATGAGTTGTCCTCACAGCAATTAGAATTCAGTTCTTCAAAAAACAAGGGAGATGATAAATTTTTGATGGATGATATACAAGCAGCCTTAAAAAGTTTATCACAAGATTACTACTTACCTTTTACCATGTACTTTGAAGGCTACAAATACCATGAAATTGCAGACGACTTAGCAATTCCAATTGGCACCGTAAAAACGAGAATTCACGTTGCTAGAAAGCTATTAAAGAAAAAATTAAGCAGTTACGATTACACAAAAGCTGCTTAAAAGACTATCTGGTTTAAATTGGTTTGAAGAAAACATCAATGGAGATTGGTGTTTTTTTTTGCCTAAATTTTCAGTCAATTTGCAAATCCTAAAGCCTAACGACGACTTTTGAGAACGAATACCTGTCTTACTTTTGAAAAAATAGCGTCTAGTCTTTAATTGTACACAAAGCGCTTTTGATATCCTTTTCGATCAGTTTTAGCTTT
>JBBSTQ010000225.1:0-5778 GCA_038235745.1 Sphingobacteriales bacterium | reverse complement strand
TTAATGTTCTCATAACTATAAGTTTTTTTGATTGTTATCTCGTAATAATAATTGGTAACCTGCCTTTAGTTTAACCCTAACTTGTTTTACTTTTTTGCTAAAAAGACCTTTGGCGGCTTGTACTCCGGCAGTTGCAGCTTGAGCTGGAAGTGAAGGATCCATCGTCATAATTTGTAAACTTTGTAAAGCATCATCCACACCTTTTTTTGAAGCATCACGGTTAAGGTTGCCCGGAATATAAAGACCTTGAAGACCGTCTAAATCGAAAGCAGTTAAAGAAATGGGTAGAATGAAATCTTTATATCTCAGGCTTTTCAGGCTGATTTGTAGCCGTTCATCTTCAATCGAAACAATGCCGTAAATGAATTGGTTTCTCGGTATAAGAATACCATTGACAACAATAGAATCTAATAACCGTAATTTAATTACTGATCCAGAAACCACTTCTTGGTCTTGATGGATGGTCACTTTAATTGTATTTGAATATGCTGGTGCTGTCTCAAAATTCGCATTAGCACTTGAGTTTTGAAACTCTCTGTTATTTGGGTTTACTTTCTGTACCAGATAGCCACCGGATGAATTCTTTTGCATTTTTTGTCGCTCTCTAGCTCGCCCTGGATGTTGGATGTCATTGATTTTCTCTAAAATTGCGTCAACCTGATGCATTTCGGGATCATCATTGCCATCATTCATATTTGCCATTAAATATTCCAAACGGTCAACATCTTTTCCCATACCGTTTGTCTTGCTGACTGGTGTTGTGTAAGAAGGTTGTGGAATCGCTGGTTGGTTTATTACAGAGTTGAGTTTCGCAATTTTTTCTTCGATTTCCTTTACGGAAGGATTGCTATTGTTTGTGGTTGAGTCAAAATATCCGAAACTATTATCGGAGCTTTTAAGTTCAAGTTTTTCCTTGGCCAAAGCTGCATAAGCACTCCACTTGTCGTTTTTCTGATGGTTATCGAATTTAGCGCTGGGTAGTTCTGCATTAAATCCTTTTTGGATAATTGTGTCTGCATTCGGTTCTGTTTTGCCACCGCCCAATGACCAAAAAGCCATCGTTACAAAGGGGCAAACTAGTAATGGTAAGAAGAGTAAAAACTTCTTTTTTCTTTGCGTTTCCGCTGATTGTTGTTTTTTCATAATCATTGTTTTTGTGTTAAAAATTAATTAATAATAAGAGAGAGCGATGTGGAGATGAACAAAATGCAGATGACCAAAAGCAGTATTTTATTTTGGGTTGCAGTGAATTCTGCTACTTTTGAATTCAAATAATTTGCAAACCTTCTCTTATACAACTCCATGAAACGGATGAAACCCATCCCCAACTTTTCGCTTTTTCTTCTAAATAGATTCTTCATAATTTTAATTTATTTGATGTCCTGATTGCTCATGATTTTCCACCGCTCTATCAAAAATCCATGAGAATTATTATCTGAGCGGCTCACGTTTCTCAAATACCCTTCGGTAATTAGATTACGGGTTGTTTTAGAAGTTGACCGTGTTAAATTTTGCGTGGCGAAACAGTGGAAGTAATAAGGAGTTTGGTTAACATCCAGCGCAATGCTATCAATTTGAATGTCTTGACTAATATTCGCTGAAATGAGGTTGGTGTAAAACCCGCTTTCTTTTAAATTATCATATTGTGCTTTCGCCGATTGATCAGCCAGATACAAAGCTTTTCCAATATTCCTTTCTATTACTTTATCATCAGGATCAAGCGAAAAAAAGTACTTATGAAAAGTAGCGATATGATCTTTAGCTTCTACTTCAATATTGTCTTTTCTATCAGATGAAAAAGCTTCTAATGCTTTTCCATTTGTTAAAATATAGATTCGGTTATTCGCCGATTGGATGGCTTGGAAACTTTTCACCAGCGAAAATCCTGACAAGAGTAAACACACTAACAATAAGCCGATACTAAAGCTTTTGATGTGCTTAAAAGCACTGTCGATATTTTTTAATTGCTGAAACATAATTTTAAATTTTAGGGTTTATTTACCGGACAGTTTATCCCGTTGGAAACTGGAATTATCATCTTTGAAATAGTCGGAGTTTCTTCCGGAACTTGACATACTTTTTGTGACTTTTTGCCACTGATTACCCATCGCATCAGCTGCCATTCCCATTCCAGCCTTGGATGCTCCAACGGCACTTTGCGAAGTTCGACCGACTACGTTGTTTACTTTTTGAAGCAAGGAATTTCCACCGCCGGCATGAACAATATAGTTTGCAACGCCTGGCACCGTGAGATATCCAACGATGCCGATAACCATAAAAATAAGGTAAGCGGTATCCGTGGAACTAAAGAAAGTATCCCCACTACTTTGAACTTGTGAAATATCCAATTGGAGCATGTTCTCTTGAATCTTACCTAAAATTGAACTGAATATATTAGCAATGGGTAACCACAAAAACACGTTTATGTACCTCGCAAGCCAGACCGTTAGGGTATGTTGGAATCCATCAAAGACTGCGAATCCAAAAACTAACGGACCTAAAATGGCAAGTACAATGAGGTAAAAAGTTCTGATCGTGTTGATACATAATCCTGCAGCTTCGTAAAGGACTTGCAAAACTTCGCTCATCCACTGTTTTATTGAGTTTCTGAAATTGTAAGACTGCTTGTCCATCCAGAATTGCATATCGTTACCTAATCCGTCCAACATTCCTTCATCTACACTGGCAGTCTCTCCGGGATGGGAATACTTATACCATTTGTCCCTGTCTCCGCTACCGTTTTCGCCAACAAACACTTGCCATTCACGCGAGTTTTTCGTTGCTTCTTCTTTCCGCTCTAAAAGAACTCGAATTGCTTTATTGGAATCAGTTACCATTCCATTTGTAGCAATTACAATTGGATTTAAAATTCCGTTCATAATGACTATTACGGAAGGAAATAGCAAAATGGCAATACCTAAAGCGAAAGGTCGCAACAAGGGATAAAAGTCAATAGATTCCGCTGCCGCAATATGTCGCCAGACTCTTGATGCGATATACCATAGTGCCGCGAAGCCAGCTATTCCACGGGCAACGTCAATCAGCTTGCTGCATAAGGGCAACATTTCCTGATAGACTTTATCCAACACCATTTGTAAGCCCTGCGAATCGCCAGAAATACCCTGAGCAAAGGAAAATTGAGGCAAAACCATTCCCGTAACCATCAGAATGATGGTTAAAAACTTATAGTTTTTCATATTTAATTATTTAGTTGATAAAGATCTTGAGTTCTTTGAGCGTCTCTTTGCGCTCTCTTTTTTTGTGATAGCAGTACTTGGGTTTGGCGATTAAAACTCCTCAAAAATTCCAGCTTGTCTTCGCTTTCAGCAAAAATCCTATCTATTGATTTTAACCGTTCATCATCACTCATTTTAAGTTTGTTGGCAGTGAGCACCATCGTCAAGTCATCCAAATTTTGAACGCTCTGATTAAAAAGATTTTTATAGATTCTTTGTAAATAATTCAGCTCCTCAGCGTCAAACAGGTCGCTTTTACTAAACCGAGCGAAAGCTTGCTTGTATTCACGGACAAGATTTTTCTGACATAGGATAATATCTCCAATTCTTTTGTAATTCCTTACGACAGGACTAGCGGACATCAATTTGGCTAAAAAAACGTCATGTAAATTAAAATTCCCTTCTGCTACATTTTTTACGGAGTTATAGCCGTTTTTTACAATATCATACCCTCGCTTCATATCCGAAAGCATATTTTTCATTTGCCTCAACTTCTCGTAATTAAGCAACAATTGTTGCACTTCGCTGGACTGTGCTTTTACGTTTCCAGTATAAACAAGAGTCATGATTAATAACACGATATATTTCATGATTTTTCTATTTAAGGTTAAACATTTCCTTTGAGGCTTTCAGTTGCCGCTGTTCATTTCGCTTCTGATTTTCTAACAGCTTTACACTGCTGACAAAACTTTCGGAAAACTCATATTTGTCACGCATGGAGTGATGAAGTTTTTCAATCTGGTTTAGGCGTCCCTCATCTTTTAACTCCAATTTTCCCGGAGTTAAAAGCAACTTTAAAAAACTAAATTCCTTTTGACATTCTGCAATGACATTTCTTTTGACTTTTTCAATGTACTCCGCTTCGGAACTACCAGTTTGAGATGATGTTTTAAGATTTCCCAACAAGCTAATTGTTCGATTCTTCCAATCAGTGATTTCTCCAATCATCGGACTGTTTGCGACAACTGGATTTATTTCCTTTAAAGAATTAAAGTACCCCGAATGCAATTCAGACTCAGTTTTATTAAAGTTTTTGATGGTGTTCAATCCGCTATCAACAAATCCGTAACCCTCTTTTAAAAAATCCCCATAAAACTTTAATGCGATAATTTGCTTCATCAAGTACTCTTTTTGGGTTTTCGTCTGCCTAAAAAACTCATTAAAGGTTTGGGCTTGGCTTTGATAGCCGAAACAACAGATAAAAAAGATTATTAAGTTTTTCATCTTAGTTAGGTAAGTCGATTCCGTAAAGCGTTTGTATTTTATCTATCTCCTGTTTGCTCTTAGAACGTTGTAGACTCAATAAAATATTTTGGGTATTGAACTTCTTCAAATCGCGGAAGTTTTGATCAATACGGTCAGCTGCTTTGTTGATCAGTTCTAACCTTTCTGCATCTGTCATCTGCGTTTTAAAGGAATTGACAATCAATAAAATCTGGTCGATATTTTTTGCGCTTTCTTTTAAAATTCCAGAGTAAACATCATACATATATTTAAGCTCTTGCGAAGTAAAGTTGTCGTCTTTCTGTGCCAACGTCCACGCTTTATTGTACTCATCCACCAAAAAAACTTGCTTATTGGTAATTTCCTTAATCCGGTGGTAATAGGAAATGGCTGTTTTAACCTTCCATAAATCCATGTAATATTTGGCGTAAAGTGACTTTTGCCTTTCAGACCAAGTCGCAATTTCTCCCAACTTCAATTTAGAGAGTTGGTTTTCCATTACTTTTTGGGCGTTCTGCAACCAGATCGTTTCGTTCTGCATTCGTTGCACTTTCAAATCGACGGCTTTAATTACCTTTTTTACGCCTGCTTTAATAACTTCTAAAACCGCTATTTGTGCAGTTGCCTCGCTAGTTGGCATGGATACCATCAGCACAATCATGCTTGCTGGCATTAAAAACATAAATTTTTTCATAACTATTTCTATTAATTGGTTTCTTTAACGAGGGCTTCAATTCCCTTTTGAATACTTCCGTGTTTTTTTGCATATTCCTCAACTTTCAACTTCTCCCTTTCTTCGGTGGTATAAGTGAGGTATTCTTCTGGACTTACTTCCGTCCGATAAACATTGCTCTTTTGCCCACCAAGACTGATAAATACTTCCTTGTATTTTCGGCCTGGTTCGTTTGCTTTGTTTACCGAAAGCACCTGAACTTTTTCCTTTTCAGTTAAGCCGAGTAAATTCTGGATATCGTCAAACTTGTTTTGATATTTGGATTGGTCGAGCAGTATTTTACAGTCGGAATTATTGATGATTGTTTCCTTAACAATCGGCGAACTAATAATATCTTCTACTTCCTGAGTTACTACGATTGCCTCTCCATAGAACTTCCTGACCGTTTTGAAAAGATATTTGATATACTCCGCCATGCCTTCTTTGGCGATGGCTTTCCATGCCTCCTCAATCAAAATCATTTTACGGATGCCTTTCAGCTTTCTCATTTTACTTATAAATGTTTCCATAATGATGAGAGTGACCACAGGGAAAAGAATCGGATGATCTTTGATATTGTCTAATTCAAAAACAATGAACCGCTGA
>JBBSTQ010000224.1:0-5795 GCA_038235745.1 Sphingobacteriales bacterium | reverse complement strand
GCGCTTTCTCTTACCGGGTTGCCTGTTTTAATAATTTTATCGGCTTTAAAAAAGCGTTGCATATTATCAAATGCGACACAAATTTTTTGCGCTTTTTTACCTAAAAACTTGTTTGTAATACCTGCATAAGAATTTTGTTCTTGCAACAGATATGGTATTTTTTTCAATGAAGCTGCGTAAAGCAACGGCCCAGAAGCGTAACCGCCAACTCCAACAACTGCATCCGGCTTAAAGTTTTTGATAATTGATAGCGATTTTAAAACACTTCCAATTATTTTAAAGGGGAGCAATACGTTTTTAAGCAAATCATCTCTTTGAAAACCTTGAATATCTAACCCAACAATTTGGTAGCCCGCAGCCGGAACTTTCTCCATTTCCATGCGTCCGTTTGCACCAACAAATAAAATCTCTGTCTTGGCATCTAAAGATTTTAATGCGTTCGCAATAGCAATCGCCGGGAAGATATGTCCTCCGGTACCGCCACCACTTATGATTATTCTTTTTGCCATGTGCCTCATCCTAAATCCGTCTCCGGGGGGAGAAGGACTTGCTTTTTTTGTGAATACTTAGTTTATTTTGATACTACTTTAAATCTTGTTATTCAGTTTCAGTGTCTTGATACTTAGTACTTGATACTCCTCAAGCCATCGCAGGTATTTCTCCCACAATCATTTTTTCTTCTTTTCCGTTTGCTATTGCTTCTTCTTTATGGTCTTCAATGTCTTTGCTTACCGATAAAATAATTCCGAAAGCTACGCTTGTAAATAAAATTGAGGTTCCTCCCATACTTATTAAAGGGAGCGGGACGCCCGTTACCGGAAATAAATTAACCGCAACTGCCATATTTGCCAAAGCCTGTACTGTTAAGCTAAATCCCAGCCCCGCCGCTAATAATGCGCCAAAAGCTTTTGGGGCTTGCGTGACTATTTTTATAATCCGATACATGAGTATCACGTAAAGTAAAACCACAATAAAACCACCAAACATTCCGTATTCTTCCACGATTATCGCAAAAATAAAATCGGAATATGGGTGTGGTAAAAAATTTCTTTGTGTGCTATTCCCTGGACCTTTTCCAAAAAAGCCACCGGCTGCTATCGCAATTTTTGCCTGATTTTGCTGGAAGGTCTTATCAGAATTCTGCATTTCTGGGTTGATGTAAGATTTTACCCTAGAAATGTAAACCCCTCGTCTTGGCCCCAGTAGAACCACAATCAGCAATAAAATCAATAACCCGCTACCAACTACGCTAATTTGCTTGAAACTTACTCTACCGATTAATAATACCAAAACACCAACCCCTGCAAGCATCATAGCAGTCGATAAATTGGCGTAAGCAATCAATAAAAATATACTTCCCATTGGCAATAGAAGCCACAAAACAGTAGTTTTAAAATCCTTAATATTTGTTTGTTGTTTTGTTAAAGTCCTTGCTAAATACGTTATGAGCGCTAGTTTTGCTAAATCGGAAGTCTGGAAAGTCAAACCCGTTCCTGGTATGGCGATCCACCTGCTAGCTTCGTTTACATGGCTACCAAAAACTAAAGTATAAACCAATAATGGAATAGTAACAACCATTAAAACCTTTGAAATACCGGCGTAATAACGGTAGTCTAATAAATGCGCAAAATATATCAATACAAAACCCAGCACAATAAACAGTAAATGTTTAAGCATCAACGACTCCGATCCCACTCCTTTTTTATACGCTAAAGTGCCCGTAGCACTGTAAACTGCTAAAACAGAAATTAGGGAAAGCAGGATGATGATAATCCATATCCACCTGTCGCCTTTTGTATGTTCCAGTATTGCCTGTATCATTTTAAAGTTCTTTTACGGCTGCTTTAAATTGGTTCCCTCTATCTTCATAACTATCAAATAAATCAAAACTTGCACATGCAGGCGACAGCAAAACTGTACTTCCTTTTTTAGCCACGTGATAAGCTATCTCTACAGCCTCACTCGCAGAGAAAGTATTTACCATTACTTCAACATGATCTTCAAAAGCATCATGTAGCGCTTTGTTGTCCATACCTAAGCAGATAATAGCTTTCACTTTTTGCTTCACTAAATCAACTAACATCTCATAATCATTCCCTTTATCAACGCCGCCCATAATTAAAACCACATCTGTATTAATGCTCTCTAATGCATACCAAACCGAGTTCACATTGGTGGCCTTAGAATCGTTGATGAAACTAATTCCAGAAATATTGGCCACAAATTCTAATCTATGGTCTATATTTTTGTAGTTGCTCATACTTTCACGAACAGACTGATTTCTAATTTCCAACATTTTCCCAACAATTCCGGAAGCCATCGAATTGTAGGTGTTGTGCTTGCCTTGTAGCGCTAAGTCGTTAATGGTCATGTCGAATTGATCGGATTTTGTGAGATTTATCATTAGATTATTGGATTTTAAAAATGCGCCGTTTTCTACTTCGTGTTCAATGGAAAATGGATGTTTTTGAGCTTTGATTTCGGCCGTAGCCATGTATGCTTTAATTTCTGGGTCATCATCACAATAGATGAAATGATCTGCCGCAGTTTGATTTTGTGCCACCCTAAATTTAGAGGCTACGTAATTACTCATTTTGTAATCGTACCTGTCTAAATGATCTGGAGTAATGTTCAATAATATTGCGATATCGGCTTTGAATTCGTACATATCGTCCAACATAAAACTGCTGAGTTCCAACACATACATATCAAAGTTTTGCTGTGCCACTTGCTTTGCAAAACTGCTCCCTATGTTGCCAGCCAAACCCACATTCAAACCAGCATTTTTTAAAATGTGATAAGTCAACATGGTGGTAGTGGATTTTCCGTTAGAACCCGTAATGCAAATCATCTTTGCATCAGTGTATCTGCCAGCAAACTCTATTTCAGAAATGACCGAAATACCTTTTTCTTTTATTTTTTGGATGATGGCAACTTTGTTTGCAATACCCGGACTTTTTACAACTTCATCCGCATTCAAAATCAGTTTCTCAGTATGTTTTTCGGATTCGAAGGGAATGTTGTACTTATTCAACTCTTCCTTATAAACATCCTTAATCACTCCGAAATCAGAAACAAAAACATCAAAACCTTTCTGCAACCCCAAAATAGCTGCACCAACCCCACTTTCGCCAGCGCCGAGAATGACAAGACGCCTCATCCCAGCCTTCTCCGTCCCGATAGCTATCGGGCGAGAAGGAGTTCTGTGTGGAATATGTTGGTGGTTAGTCATGTTTTTTTTCTTGATACTTTTGCCTTTGTTCTTTTGTCTTTATCCTTTGCTCTATCAGTAATGCAAATCCGTCCTACCTCTCCCCCTTCGGGGGACTCGGTGTGGCTCTATCTCAATTTCAATGTCACTATCGTTATAATTGCTAGTAAAATTCCTACAATCCAAAACCTGGTTACAATTTTAGATTCGTGGTAGCCTTTCTTTTGGAAATGATGATGTAATGGTGCCATCAGGAAAACACGCCGGCCATCGCCATATTTCTTTTTGGTGTATTTAAACCAACTTACCTGAACAATTACCGAGATATTCTCTATCAAGAAAACGCCACATAAAATTGGGATCAATAGTTCTTTACGGATCATAATTGCAAAAACTGCGATGATTCCGCCTATCGTTAAGCTACCCGTATCGCCCATAAAAACTTGGGCAGGGAAAGCATTGTACCAAAGAAAACCGATGCAAGCACCCACAAACGCAGCTGCAAAAATTACCAACTCGCCTGAATTTGGGATATAAATTATTTTCAAATAATCTGCAATAATGGTGTTACCAGAAACATAAGCCAACAATGCTAAAGTGATCCCGATGATGGCGGATGTTCCGGTCGCTAAACCATCAATTCCATCGGTAATATTTGCTCCGTTTGATACAGCTGTGATAATCACAATCACGAAAAGTAGAAAGACCACCAAAGAATATTTTTGATAATCCTCGCCCAAAAATTTTAAAACCTTAGCATAATCAAACTCGTTGTTTTTATAGAAAGGAATATTGGTAATGGTTGATTTCACATCCTTGGCGTAATAAATGCCGTTGCTTTTTTCTACCCGGATAAGCTTCTCTCCTTTTTCGTTGATAATTTCTTCTTTAAACCCTCCGACTGGAATGCGTTGGTTTTTTGTAAACGATGGCACTTCACTTACCGTTTGACGTACCAAAATATCAGGATGAAAAAACATTGTCCAGCCGATAATTAATGATAAACCAACCTGACCTATAATTTTAAACTTGCCTGCTAAACCTTCTTTGTTTTTCCTAAAAACTTTAATGTAATCATCTAAAAAACCGATACAACCCATCCAAACGGTGGTAATGATCATTAAAATGATATAAATATTATCTAAACGAGCCAGTAAAAAAGTCGGAATTAAAATACCAGCGATGATAATTAGACCACCCATTGTTGGAGTTCCCTGCTTTTGTACTTGTCCTTCTAAACCTAAATTTCTTACAGTTTCGCCGACTTGCTTAAACCTTAAATACTCAATTAAACGGCTACCATAAACCGTAGTAATTACCAAAGACAAAATCATCGCTAGCGCAGCCCTAAAAGAGATAAACTGGAATAAGTTCGACCCTGGGAAGTCGAAAATTCTGTCTAAATATGTAAAAAGATGGTATAGCATGTTCCTTTTTAGCCTAGCTTAATTGGTTAAAAAATTCGTTCAATAACTCTTTATCATCAAAGTGGTTACGCACTCCATTTATTTCCTGGTATTTTTCATGCCCTTTACCCGCCAACAAAATAATATCTCCCGGCTTTGCTAAGTGGCAAGCTGTTTTTATAGCCTCTCTCCTATCCGTAATCGATAAAACTTTCTTTTGGTTTACAGGAGAAACCCCAACTTGCATTTCTTTGATGATGGCATCAGGATTTTCTGTACGAGGATTGTCTGAAGTTAAAATCACTTTATCACTCCAATCGCAGGCAGATTGTGCCATTAACGGACGTTTGGTTTTATCCCTATCGCCACCGCAACCCACAACGGTAATTACAGTTTCGGTTTTGGACCTGATGTTATCGATAGTACTTAACACATTTTCCAAAGCATCGGGCGTATGCGCATAATCTACAATGCCAATCACTTTATTAGGAGAAATAACGTAATCAAACCTACCTTCAGCACCGCTTAAACGACTTAAAATGGTCAATACATTCACTTTATCTTGATCCAGCAATAACGCTGTGCCATAAACCGCTAATAAATTGGACGCGTTAAAGCTCCCAACCAATTTGAAATATACTTCTTGATTGTCAATGTCTAGGTGCAACCCAGAAAACTGATTTTCAATGATCTTCGCTTTAAAATCGGCTAGAGTTTTTAAACCGTAAGTTTTTTTTGTGGCGGAAGTATTCTGCAACATCACCATTCCGTTTTTGTCATCGGTATTGGTCAATGCAAAAGACCCACGAGGTAATCCGTCAAAAAAAGCTTTTTTCGCTTTGATATAATTGTCGAACGTTTTATGAAAATCTAAATGATCGTGGCTGATGTTTGTAAACATGCCTCCTGCAAAAGTTAAACCTTCAATACGATGTTGCGCTATTGCATGAGAACTCACTTCCATAAAGCAATAATCACAACCGTTTGCCAACATATCGTTCAATAAAACATTTAGTGCAATTGGATCTGGAGTGGTGTGCGTTGACGGAATTACTTGGTCATTGATCTGGTTTTCTACGGTAGAAATCAGCCCAACTTTATAACCTAACTCCCTAAATAATTTATATAAAATGGTAGCAACTGTAGTTTTGCCGTTTGTACCCGTTACACCAACTAAT
>JBBSTQ010000223.1:0-5803 GCA_038235745.1 Sphingobacteriales bacterium | reverse complement strand
GGGCTTAAAGTGCCATTGTCTGACCACTTTACAGCAAGGGTGTTGGTTGCAAACGGAAAGATAACAGAAGGATTTGCAGGCAAAGTGGATACTTTACGTACCAAGTTGGCTAAAGATTTGTTTGTAACGGCAAAATACATCAGCGAAGACTCATTATGGAATGATCAAGTGGTGCAGTTGTACGTGAATGATGATAAAGACATGGAATTGGTGCCAAGAGTGGGCGACCAAAGAATTATTTTGGGGAATGCAGATTTGCTGGAGGAGAAATTCAAAAATCTTTTGGTTTTTTATAAAAAGGCAATTCCGATGGTGGGCTGGGGTGCATATACCAGTGTTAACCTAAAGTTTAAAGGGCAAATTGTGTGTACAAAAGCAGATTCAACATTGGTAAAGAAAAAGCCATTGGAGATAAGTGCAGACAGCACCCAACAACAAAATACAGAAATACAGGATTCAATATAAAATATACGCTGACATGGAAAAAGGTATAACTAAACAGTCAAAAAGTTCATCAATTGTAGTCGGTCTTGACATCGGTACTACTAAAATCTGCGTAATCGTTGGTCGCCGCAACGAACACGGAAAAATCGAAGTTTTAGGACTCGGGAAAGCAGAATCGTCTGGAGTGAACCGAGGAGTGGTTGCCAACATTGCCAAAACCGTGAAAGGCATTGCGCAAGCGGTTGAAGAAGGCAGCACACAATCTAACGTTGATGTTAAAATTGTGAACGTTGGTATTGCTGGGCAACACATCAAAAGCCTAAAACACCGCGGTATTTTAACGCGTAAAGATTTGACGAACGAAATCTCTAAACGAGATATTGACCGTTTAATTGACGACATGTACAAGTTAGCCATGAATCCTGGCGAAGAAATTATCCATGTATTGCCACAAGAGTTTACCGTTGACAACGAACCGGGTATAAAAGACCCAATTGGGATGGCTGGTGTACGTTTAGAGGCAAACTTCCATATCATTACTGGGCAGGTAATGGCTGTTAGAAATATTATGAAGTGCGTGGTTCAGGCGAACCTAGAAACTGAGGAGCTTATTTTAGAACCTTTAGCATCTTCAGAAGCTGTATTAAGTGAGGAAGAAAAAGAGGCGGGCGTTGTGTTGGTTGATATAGGTGGTGGTACTACAGATGTTGCTATTTTCCATGAAGGCATCATCAGACATACCGCGGTTATTCCGTTCGGCGGAAATAGCGTGACCGAGGATATTAGAGAAGGCTGTTCTGTAATGCGTAACCAAGCAGAGTTATTAAAAGTAAAATTTGGTTCTGCTTTGGCAGAGGAAAATAAAGAGAACGAGATTATTTGTGTTCCCGGATTAAGAGGACGAGAGCCGAAAGAGATTTCTGTTAAAAACTTGGCTTTTGTGATTCAAGCAAGAATGGAAGAAATAATTGAACACGTTCATTACGAAATCAAATCTTCTGGTTACGAGAAACGCTTAATTGGCGGTATCGTGATTACTGGCGGTGGCGCATTGCTTAAACATTTAACACAATTAGTAGAGTTTGAGACTGGTTTAGATTGCAGAGTAGGCTATCCTAACGAGCATTTAGCTAAAAATGAAGTGTTACCTAAAAACGTGTACGACGATTTAAAAAGTCCGATGTATGCAACTGGTATTGGGTTGTTGATTAAAGGTATTGAAAAAGCAGAATCTGAATACCAAAAAGAAGGAGCATTAAGCAAAGGAACAGATTTAGCGCAAGAAGTTGTTCCAAAGAAAACTAGAGGATTGTTCGCTTCTATTTTGGACGGAACTAAGAAATTTATTAAAGACGATATATCTGACCAGGATTTTTTAAAGTAATTTTCAACAAACAGCTAGTTTTCCACACAATTAACATTTGTGGATAACTAATGTGGAAAATTATTTAATATTACAAGAGGATAAAATCGATTCATCAAAATTATTACCAACTGATAATTAAGGATATGCAGTTTGAAATGTTAAAAGAAAAGTCTTCCATCATCAAAGTTATTGGTGTTGGCGGGGGCGGAGGTAACGCGGTAAACCACATGTACAGGCAAGGAATAACAGGGGTGGATTTCATCATCTGTAATACCGATGCGCAAGCGTTGGAATTAAGCCCTATCCCGAACAAGGTACAATTGGGCGCTAGCCTAACAGAAGGAATGGGAGCAGGTTCCATCCCTGAAGTGGGTAAAAACTCGGCTATCGAAAACATTGACGATCTAAAAGATATGCTGGGTTCCAACACCCGTATGCTTTTTATTACAGCCGGAATGGGTGGTGGTACAGGGACTGGTGCTAGTCCAATCATCGCGAAAGCTGCAAAAGAGCTCGATATCCTTACAGTTGCAATTATAACCACTCCATTTTCATTTGAAGGCAAGCGTAGAAGAATGCAGGCCGAAGAAGGTTTAGAGGAGTTGAAAAAATACGTCGATTCTTACCTTGTTATTTCAAACGATAGGTTGCGTGAGATTTTCGGAAACTTGACTTTAGGTTCAGCTTTTGGTCAGGCCGATGATATTTTAACAACCGCAGCAAAAGGGATTGCCGAAATTATCACTGTTCCCGGTTACATCAACGTGGATTTTAAGGATGTGCGTACGGTAATGAAAGAAAGTGGTGTTGCCATTATGGGTAGCTTTACAGCTGAAGGCGAAGACAGAGCTTTAAGAGCAGTTGAAGGTGCTTTAGCTTCTCCGTTATTGAAAGATAACGAGATTGAAGGTGCAAGATATATTTTGCTGAACATTAGTTCTGGCGATAAAGAAGTAACCATGGATGAAGTGAGCATCATCACTGACTTTATTCAAGAGCAAGCAGGTTTATCGGCAGATTTGATCTGGGGTAACTGTAGTGATCCAGAATTGAAAGATAACATTTCGGTAACAATTATAGCAACTGGTTTCCAAACTTTAGAACAAAGAGAACAAACCAAACAAAGCGCTCCAAAAAAGCAATTCTTAACCACAGATACACCATTGATTAGGCCAATTAATGAGTTCTCTAAAAAGGCAGAGCTTGTTGAAGAAAAGGAAGAAGAGGCTTATGACAGCACACCGGTATTAAAATCAGAAGAAAAGGAAGCAAAAGCTCAAGCTGATTTGTTTGGCGATATGTTTAAAACTGCACCTGTAAAAGCGAATGACCCCAACGAAAAAGTGGTTAAACACCAATTGTTTGAGTTAGAGAAAGAGGAGGAAGTAGAAGAACAAGATGTTCATGGTTTCAATTTAAAATTATCTGACCCAGAAGTTTTTGCAACAGTTGCAACTGAGGAAGAGGAAGAAAATGCATTTCCAGAACAAGAACTGCAAGAAGAAGTTGTTGGTTCAGTAGATGACGATAAGACAGATCAAACTATGGAAGAGCAATTGCGTAAGTCAAAAGAGCGTATTTTACGTCTGAAAGACTTGAGCATGAAATTGCGTTCAACATCTGGGTTGCAAGAATTGGAAGATGTGCCTGCTTACAGAAGAAGACAAATGCCACTAAGCGAAGTGCCACATTCTTCAGAATCCCAAGTGTCTCGGTTCACGTTAACTAACGAAGACGGACAAACAGAAATACGTCCTAACAATTCATTTCTGCATGATAATGTTGATTAAAAATACTTTAAAAGCAAGAAAGCCATTCCGAACAGAATGGCTTTCTTGTTTGAATTAAGTCAAACTAGATGTGCAAACATTGTTTAATCAATACTAAAATTGTAAATTTGCATCGTTTTTTACATACGCACATAATTAAAATAACATAACATTTTGGATATTTTTGATAAGATAGCAAAGAACATGGGACCGTTAGGGCAACACCAAAAATGGTCGCATGGATATTTTTCTTTTCCTAAATTGGAGGGAGAAATAGCACCTCACATGAATTTCAGAGGCAAAAAGCATTTGGTTTGGAGCTTAAACAATTATTTAGGGTTGGCAAACCACCCAGAAGTGCGTGAGGCAGATGCAAAAGGTGCTTTGGATTACGGAATGGCTTATCCAATGGGTGCTAGAATGATGTCGGGAAATACTGCACACCACGAAGAGTTAGAGAAATCACTTGCTGATTTTACAGGTTTCGAGGACGCTTTTTTATTAAATTACGGCTACCAAGGTATTTTATCAGCTATTGATGCTTTGGCAGATAGAAACGACGTAATTGTTTATGATGCCGAATCTCACGCTTGTATTATAGACGGCGTTCGCTTGCACATGGGGAAACGCTATGTTTACACGCATAACGATTTAGACAGTCTTGAGAAGCAATTGCAAAGAGCTACCAAATTAACAGAACAAAGTGGCGGTGGTATTTTGGTAATTACTGAAGGCGTTTTTGGAATGTCTGGAGCGCAAGGTAAATTGAAGGAGATTGTAGCATTAAAGCAGAAATATGGTTGCCGGATTTTAATTGACGATGCTCACGGATTTGGAACTATGGGTAAAACCGGTTCGGGTACACACGAGGAGCAAGATGTAGTAAAAGACATTGATGTTTACTTTGGTACTTTTGCTAAATCTATGGCTGGTATTGGTGCTTTTATCGCGTCAACAGAAGAAATTACCAATTACTTGCGTTACAATATGCGCTCGCAAACTTTTGCAAAATCATTACCGATGCCAATGGTAATGGGCTTAAAGAAGAGACTGGAATTGTTGCAAACTAAGCCAGAACTCAAAGCTAAATTGTGGGAAGTAGCGACCGCTTTACAAACTGGATTAAGAGAGAAAGGTTTTAATATTGGAACAACCAATTCGGTAGTAACACCTGTTTTCTTAAAAGGCGAATTAAGCGAGGCGACTGCAATTACGATGGATTTAAGAGAGAATTACAGTATTTTCTGTTCGATTGTCATCTACCCAGTAATCCCAAAAGGGTTAATTATGCTACGCTTAATCCCAACAGCTATGCACACGTTAGAAGATGTTCAAAGAACATTGGATGCGTTTAGCGAAGTGAGGGATCGTTTGGAAAAAGGTTATTATAAAGATAAGAAGCCGGTAGAAGCTTAAGCTTTTGGTCTATAATAGGAAAGCCTCTGAAACTAGTATTCAGAGGCTTTTTTGATTTATATAAGTTAGTTTAGACAAATAGTTACCCTAATATAAACAGAACAGACCCTCTCCAAAATGTTATAGCTGTATCTTTGAATGATAGTCTTGATACTCAAATCAAGCTATTAAACTTAACCAGTTAAAATTATACCATGAAACTACAAATCACAAATACGTTAATTGTGTCCGTTTTGGGCTTCACGCTTATGGCTTCCGCGTGTAATAAATCTACTTTAAATGATAAGCCAACTAGGCCAATTGTTAAAGACGATGGCAGCGAATGGGAGACCGTTTTTTCAGATTACTTTAATGCGGGTGGCAATTTAAATAAATGGGAGATCGCAACTCGATTAGATAACAACTCAAACATCTGTATGTATGATGCTTCAGGTTTAAAGATAGAAACCAAAGACGAAAAGTCAGTTTTAGTAATTACGGCGACTAAAACGGGTGTTAAGTCCTACAAATCGGGTTTTTTAAACACAAATTTCACGTTTACTCCAGGCGTAAATCAGGAGTACAGTACTGTGGCTAATATAAAATTCATTACAAAAGACGGAGACAATCTCAAATCAATTAGCGAAACCTACGGCGCTTGGCCAGCATTTTGGACTTCGCAAGGTAATCCTTGGCCAACAAAAGGAGAAATTGATATTATAGAAGGTTACACTTATGGTGGCACTTCAAAATCTGCAAGTAATTTATTTTACGGAACTGTAAAAGGGATTCCAGAAACTGGAAATAGCCTTGAACGTAATTTAGGCCC
>JBBSTQ010000222.1:0-5821 GCA_038235745.1 Sphingobacteriales bacterium | reverse complement strand
GTTACGTTTCCTCCATCATTATTAATTGACATAGTTACAGAGTCTTTACCCGATGTTGCCAAGTAACACTCTTTAACATTTTCCGTGGTTGTTTGATCTGTTGATTCAGCAGTTTCTTTTGGCTTGTTTTGGTTGCAAGCTACAAAAATGATAGCTGAAGCCGATAAAAGTGTGATGAAGGTTTTCATAGCATGAATTTTTGATGAAGCTCTAAGATAGGAAATTGTTTGTAATTTAAATAATTAGTGTAACACGAATGCGTTTGAAATTAAAGTCAGGGTAAAACTAAACCCTGACTCTTAAATTCATTTTGCACCTATTTTTAGAGAATATTTCACAAATCTGTTTAAACGAAAAAGCTACTAAATTCGATGCTTAATGAGCATTATTTAATTGCAAACTTTGCTTTTAAATTCGAAATCGCTACCTCAAAATCGCCTTGCTCTACAACCCTTTTACTCTCCGTATTTATAAAAGAGAATGCTGCTTTGTCCAATTTAAACGTAACCGTTTTTGTTTCGCCAGCTTTCAAATTAATTTTTTCAAACCCTTTTAATCTTTTCACATCAGGTGTGATGCTTGCGTACAAATCGGAAAGATATAAATCTACAACTTCTTTTCCTTCTCTATTTCCCGTGTTTTTAACATCAACACTCACGGTCAATTCATCATTTGCGGAAATATTATCGGCACTTAATTTTAAGTTGCTGTATGCAAATGTAGTGTAGCTCAATCCAAAGCCAAATTCATACTGTGGATTATAATCGGCATCATAATTATAGACGCCTTCTACAACGCTTCTACTTTCTGAAGGTTTATGGTTATAATTAACCAAAGAATTCGGGAATTTTGGATAGTTAAAAGGCAATTTACCTGATGGGTTTTCATCCCCAAACAAAATACTTGCTAAAGCATCTCCACCAAAATTACCTGGCAAATAAGTCATCACAACCCCTTGCATTAAAGGTTCAAATTTACTGATGATTCGCGGGCGACCTTCATTCAAAACCAAAATCACGGGTTTGCCAGTTGCTGCTATTTTTTTTGCGTATTCCGCTTGTAAATCAGATAAATATAAGTCACTTAAGTTACCCGGTGTTTCGGTATAGCTATTTTCACCTAAACAAAGTAAAATTGCGTCCACATCTTTTGCAGCAGCAATCGCTTCGTCCATTTTGTCAGCATATTCTTCAAAGTACTTTCCGTCCATTTTATAGCTGATGCCGGGTACAAAGCTTACATTTTGTGCACCAACTTTATTTTGAATAGCCGTTACAATGGTATTGTATTTTGATGCAAATTCATCAACTTTTTCCCCTTGCCAAGAGTAGCTCCAGCCACCGTTTAAAGTACGCATAGAATTGGCGTTTGGGCCTGTTATTAATAGTTTTGCGGTTTTTTTAAGCGGAAGAATATTGTTGGTATTCTTTAACAACGTAATAGATTCTACAGCAGTTTGGTAAGCAGCGGTTTCAAATTCTTTGCTTCCAAATTTTGGATAATCTTTGTAACTGGTTACTGGCTTTTCAAATAAGTTTAGCTGATATTTTAGCGTTAAAATGCGAGTAACAGCTTCGTCAATCCTGCTCATTTTAACTTTTCCTTCTTTTACCAACGCAATTAAATCATCGCAAAAAGGTTCGTATTGGTAAGCAATCATCGACATATCAATACCTGCGTTAATTGCCATCATTACTGCTTCTTTGTTGCTTGTTGCAACACGATCACGAGTGTGCAGGTTTTCTATATCGCCCCAATCGGTTACAACCAAACCCTTAAAACCTAACTCATTGCGCAACAGTTCGGTAAGTATTTTATAGTTTGCATGTACAGGTATTCCGTTTACCAATCCAGAATTAATCATAATACTGTGCGAACCAGCATCAATAGCGGCTTTAAATGCTGGAAGATGATACTCGCGTAAAGCTTGGTCGGAGATATAAGCCGGAGTTCTGTCTTTACCCGATGCTGCAACTTGGTAGCCGATAAAATGTTTTAAGCAAGAAGCCACATGAAAAGGAGAGGAAACATCGTTATTGCCTCCCTCGTAACCTTTAACTACTACTTTTCCAATTTCGGAAGTTAAAAACGGATCTTCGCCGTAAGTCTCCCAAATACGTGGAAAGCGAGGATCCGGACCTAGATCTAAAACTGGAGAAAAGTTCCAAGGAATGCTACTTGCTCTGGTTTCGTAGGCGGTTATTTCTGCACCTTTTTTAATTAAATCTAAATTTCTAGTTGCGGCTTGACCAATTTGCTGTGGAAAAAACGTTGCTCCCGCAGTATAGGTTGTGCCGTGAATGGCATCAATACCGTAAATCACAGGAATGTTTAACCTGCCTTTTCCAACATTCTGGATGGTTGAAATAAGCTCAAACCATTTTTGCGGTGTTCTTGCCCGGTTGTTTGCTGTATTTAAAACAGAGCCTATCTTGTATTGGTTAAATACAACGTCCATTATTTTTGGATCCAATTCAACAGGTTCAAAACTGCTAAAACGGTCTTTTCCATTGGTAATTACGTCTATAGTTACTTGCGCCATTTGCCCCACTTTTTCTTCGAGTGTCATTTTGGAAACAAGATCTTTTACCTTGCTATCAATTTGGCTAGGTTGAGTAATAGACTGGGCTTTGCAGGAACTGTTGACAACCAACAGCAATGCAATAGCAGAGACAATAAATCGGGAATAAATTCTCATAATACGATATGATTGGTAATGAAATCACAAAAGAACTGGAGCTTTTAAAACTCCAGTTCTTGGGGTGGATTAGAAAAAAATACTATTTGTAAACTCTAATATAGTCAACTTCTAAAGTTGCATTATTTACAGACGGGTCAACAGGGCCACCAAAATTGCCACCCATTGCCAAATTGATAATGAAAAAGAAATCTTTATTAAACGGGATACTGCTAGAGTTTGCCACCGTGTGTACCACTTGCCCATCAACAGAGATTTTAACCAGTGAGGATGTCCATTCTAACGTATAGATATGGAAAGCCGTAGTAGCATCACTGATTCTTTTAGTCCCGCCGTCAGCAGATCCCGCAAAACGACCAGGGTAATGCAGCGTACCGTAAATGTTATTAAGGTCTCTGCCCAAATGTTCTACAATATCCATTTCGCCACAGGCAGGCCACGGATTGGTGTCAATATTACTGCCAAGCATCCAAACTGCGGGCCAAGTACCAACGCCAGCAGGCAATTTAGCCTTAACCTCAACTTTGCCATAAGTAAAAGCAAATTTTCCTTTAGTTAATAAACGAGCAGATGTAAAAGTATTACCCATGTAATTTTCTCGGATGGCGTTAACTTTTAGTACACCATCTTTAACGATCACGTTTTCCGGGCGCTTGGTATAATATTCAAGTTCTTGATTGCCCCAACCGCCACCGCCTAAATCATAACCCCACTTACTGTTGTCTGGCGCACCGTTTGTGTTAAACTCATCAGACCAAACTAAAGTGGTAAAATCTTCATCAAGTGGTTCTGGCTTTACTGGCGTAAAAGTGTCTTTTTTTTCAGTACAAGAAACCGACAAGAAACCCATTAAAATAATCACTAACTTTTTCATCTTCATCCCTCTTTTAAACTCTTAATTGGCTCTTACAAAATATAGGTCAAATACAACACCGCTGGTGCCGTTACCGGCTCTTAAAACCATTTTTGTATCAGAAATTTCTAAAATTCTATACAGATTTTCAGCTGGCCTGTCTGTTATGCCTATAAAATATTGTGCATCAATAGGCAGATTAATTTGTCCTATACCGGCTCCAGCGCCCACATTGGTAAACGTAAAGTTTGTTGTATAGCTTCTTGGTGCTTTACAATCTGAACTACCTGCAACCACTGTTCCTGCTCCGGCGTTATAAACAATACTGTTATCCTGACTGAAAGTGTAAATGTCATCTGCTTGGCAAGCTGGTATTGTGCCTCCAGGGAAATAACTTGTTGGATCACCATCATTTGGACCTACTGTAATTGGCCCAGGAACTTTACTCACATCTAATTTCCAAGATCTCGTTGCGCCACCCGTTAATAACAGTTTTACATTATCTAAATCTGAAGGTAGTTTAAATTTAAACTCTACTTTGTTGCCATCCAATAACTCGCCACGTAAAGTCATGGTTTCATCAGTAATAGCAGTTATTTGATATTTGTTTTCTTTTACCACATCTGTTGTACCAATAAATGGTTTTGCAGTACCCGTTAAATTTGGTAACACAATAGCTGGAACGGTACCAGTTTTTGCGGCTAGCTTAAATGAAGTTGCGTTAGCGATTGCTGGCTGACAAGAATATCCTGCTTGTACGCTAAATGTTTCGCCGTTTGCATCATACTTAAAAGTACCATCTGCTGAAAAGCTAAACTTATCATCAACTTGGCAACCAGCCGCTGGCCCAGCAAAATATACTTGTGAACCATCTGGAGAAAGCACTTTAATGGCATCTGCAGCACTGCTCCAAGTCCAAGTTTGTTTACCACAACTGGTCAGTTTACTAAACGTTGCGTTGCTACAAGCATCTGCTACGGTAATGGTTTTACTAGTTTGATTGCTACCGGCAGCACCAACCGACGTTAAATCAACGGTATAAGTACCGGCCTTTGTATAAGTATGTATCGGGTTTTTAGTTGCCGATTGATCCGTTCCGTCTCCAAAATTCCACTTATAAATGAATGCATCTGTAGAAGAATTGGTAAAAGCTACCTTTTGTAAAAATGGTAATGTATCTGGAACTGATGTAATAACAGCACTAAAACCAGCAGTAGAAGCAGACCCTGATATTACAGGTTCTGTTTTTTCGCAACCAAACCATGCCGCAGAAAACAGCAACAGAGTAGGTATAATGATTATATTTCTTTTCATGTTATCTATTATTTAAAATTAGTAACCTTCATTTTGAGTTAAATTTGGATTTATATCTCTCTCTCCTTGCGGAATTGGCATAAACCTGTGTTTTGCTGCCACGTTTGATTTTCCAGCGGCCTTCATTACTGTAATGAAATAGTTAGCATCTGGATGTCTTAATAAATCAAACCAACGGTGCATTTCAAAAGCAAACTCTACTCTCCGTTCTTTATAGATTGCGGTTAAATAATCAGCAGGGCTTAATCCCGAAGTTAAAGCAGGTAATCCGGCTCTCGCTCTTACTCGGTCTATGTAAGGTTTACCTAAAGCAGGACCTGCTGCTTCAGCATAAATCAATAAAATTTCGCTGTAACGCATTACCGGAACGTTAAGTGCAGAAGTCCATCCTCCGTTATCTCCGGTAACATTGGTTACAGGAACAAACCATTTCTTTGTATTGAACCCGTTTGGAGAACCAATTAATGATGAAGCCTGTGTGTAATCAAGAGATCCGGAAGAAAATTTATCCCCTGGCATCCACATACTTGGCAATCTTCTTTTGTCTATAATAGTACTGCTATCCGCAGGATTGGTACGTTCATAAGAATTAAACAAATCTAAAGTTGGGATACTAAACCCATAACCAGAAGATTGTACTACGTTTTGAGCCCTCGGGCCCATAAAGGTATTCATCACATTCCCAGCCCCATAAAACGTAAACTGAGCTCCGCCGCTTCTATATTGAACCTCAAAAACAGACTCTTTGCCATTTTCATTTCCCAATTTAAAATTATCACCATAATTTGCCCATAAATCATAACCGTATTGTGCTGCGTTGTTAATAACCTCTAAAGATTTTGATGCTGCGTCTGTCTTGTTTCCTTGAGTAAGGTAAACTCCTGCCAAAACACCTTTTGCTGCACCGGCAGTCGCTCGGCCTTGATCCGCTCCAGTATAGGTGTTTGGAAGCCTAG
>JBBSTQ010000221.1:0-5824 GCA_038235745.1 Sphingobacteriales bacterium | reverse complement strand
CTTTGGGCTGCCACGTTTAACTTCGCAGCCTATTTTTACTTCACAGATCATAAAGTTGCAGATACTGTCGCAAAAACTGTTTTTGCACAATACGTTACCTTAGAAGTGGTACTTTCGGGTTTAATTGCCGCTATTTCTTGGAACCTATTAACATGGTATTATGGAATTCCATCTAGTTCTTCTCATACTTTAATTGGTGGTTTTGCAGGCGCTGGTATGGCAAAAGCCCTCTCTTTAGGTGAAAGCGCTTTTGTGGCTGTAAACTTTGACCCAATTATAAAAGTGGTTGCTTTTATTGTTTTAGCTCCTATCATCGGTATGGTCATTGCGATCATCATAAACTTGATCATCATAAATATTTCTAAAAATGCCCGGCCTTCCACAGCAGAAAAATGGTTTAAACGATTGCAGTTGGTTTCTTCTGCTGCATTAAGTTTTACCCACGGTGGTAATGATGCACAAAAAGTAATGGGGATTATCTTTGCCGCTTTGTTGGCAAATAACTTGGTAGATCCTGGGCAACCAATGCCCGAATGGATTCCGCTTAGTTGTTACGCTGCTATTGCGTTAGGAACCATGAGCGGCGGTTGGAAAATTGTTAAAACCATGGGGACAAAAATCACCAAAGTAACTTCTTTAGAAGGCGTAAGTGCAGAATCTGCAGGTGCTGTAACATTGGGAATCACAGAACATTTCGGTATTCCGGTTTCTACTACGCACACTATTACCGGTTCTATTATAGGCGTTGGCCTTACCAAAAGAATTTCTGCAGTAAAGTGGGGAGTTACTTACAGCTTAATATGGGCTTGGGTGTTAACCATACCAGTTTCGGCTACTTTAGCAGCGATTGTATTTGCTATAAAACACTACATTTTTTAAGTATGTTTTTAACATTTTGGAAGTTCAACGGAGATAATTCGTTGGGCTTTTTTTTTTACCTAAGCCTAACTGTTTTTACAGTTTACACCCAACAATTAAAAATCAGCATATTGCAAACTTAGTGTTTCCAAAAAAATTCGTTAAAAAAATAAGAGAATTTTATGGAACAAGATAAATTGCCCTAAATAGACAGGACTTTATTGGCGAAAAACTTGTCGCTTTAAACGATTTCTCCGCAAATTGAGCAAACCAAATATAGGGCCTAAAGCCAACAACACTAACAAATATTGCGTATCAACCCAAATAGAAATAGCCTGCAAAAGTTGGATACTTAATATAGTGATTGCAAAACCAATACAGTTTACAATCGTAAGCGAAGTTCCCTTAATTTGAGGAGGGCAATTTTTTGCAACTAATGTCGAAAACAACGGCGAATCAGCGACTACCACCATCCCCCAGAAAACTAGAAAACCAATTAACACCTTTGTATTTCCAAAAATAAAAAACGGAGACAGCAAGCAACAGCATCCCGATAAAAACAATGCTGTTTTAGCCACTAATTGCGTTCCAAAACGTTGAGACAGCAAACCACTGATGCCACAGGCAATCGCTCCTGATGCAATGATAACAAAGCAAACAAAATTGATATTTAATTGAAAATGGTTGTGTCTCAGGTTAGCAGCCAAAATAAATGGCAAAAAAGCCCAGTAGCTGTATAATTCCCACATGTGACCGAAATAACCCAGAGCAGCTCTCTTAAACTTTGACTCCAAAAATCCCGAGAACAAACCTCGCATATTGATTTTACTACCTATTTTTCTGTACGGCCCATCAGGGACAAAAACTAGGATTAACATTCCGCCGAAAATTGCTAAAGTAGATGTGCCATAAATAACAAATTTCCATGGGAAATACCCTGAAAACAAACCCTTTAATAAATGTGGAAAAGCCGTCCCTAATACCAAAGCACCAACCAAAAAGCCCAACGATTTACCTAAGCCTTTTTCTTCATAATCGGCGACTATTTTCATCCCGACTGGGTAAATACCCGCCAGAAAGAAACCAGTAAAAAATCTAAAAATCAAGAATGAACTCTCGCTTAGGCCATTTAACACCATTAATACGTTGAAAATTGAAGCAAAGAATGCACTTATTCCAAAAACCACTGACGGCGAAACTTTATCAGAAACTCCGAACAGCGCAAATAGAAACGTACCGGCTATAAATCCGAATTGCACTGCACTAGTTAAATGTGCTAAAAAATTGGGAGTGGTATTTATATTTACAATTAAATCTGGCAGTACCGCATTGCCTGCAAACCAAACCGATGTACAAAGAAATTGAGATAGAATAATAAGATAGATGGTGTTTTTCATTTAACCGGCCAACATCCTTGCAATTCGTTTAATTTGTTTTTGATGGTGTTTGCTGTGCACATAAATAAAACGCAACCAGTCTTTGGCATCTAAATAACCTAAGCGTGGATGCTTGACTTTGTAATCCGCACTAAATTTAGAGAAGCCTTTATCTATTTCTTCGATTTTCTTGATCAACCTAATTAACTCATTTGAAGCTTCTTCTTTAGTGATTTTTCTGACGCTTGCTTCTAAAACGGCTGGGACTTTAAGTTTTATAGGTGGAAAACGAGCTAAAAACAAGATCAAGCGAACTCGCCAATCAGGTTTACGGGTTTTAATCTCAGCTGTTCTGTTCAAACATTTTTCAATAGCGACCACTGATAAAAAATTAGCACTCAAAATATGAGCATAAACCTCAGCAAAAGACCATCCTCCTTGATTTGGAGTTTTCGGAAAGACCTCCTCATTTACGGTTTTCAAAAACTCTTTGTAAAACTTTAAACTTTCTAAAATCTTTTGTTGATCAGATTTTATGCTCATAACAAATCGGTTAGTTCCTTTAAATGATTAATCTGCCAGTTGATATCATGGGGAGCCTCCGCCTTGTGCGGGTTAAAATAAATTGCATCCATTCCAAAATTCAAAGCGCCTCTAACATCTGCTTCAATACTATCGCCAATCATCAAACTGCTCAGGGTTTCAGCGTTTGCGGTATCAACAGCATGTTGAAAAATGGCTTTATCCGGTTTGTTGATCCCGATGATTTCGGATATGAACACGTTTTTAAAGTACGGCGTTAACCCTGTATTTTTAACTTTATGCTGAGTGGATTCTGTAAATCCGTTAGAAATCAAGTGCAAATGATATTTCTCTTGCAGATAAATCAACGTTTCATGCGTGTGTGGAAAAAGGTTGGTTTTTGTCGGGCAGATGCTAATGTAATCGTCCTCAAAGTTGGCTGGAATCACATCCTCGGTCAAACCTAGATCAATAAATGTTTTTTTAAAACGAGTTTCCCGAAGGACTGATTTGTTGATTTTGCCCAAATGATAATCTGCCCACAGCTGATGGTTGTTTACCGTATAGGTTTCTATGAATAAATCGCAAGAGTTTAAGCCTAAATCGCAAAGCTTATAGCTGTGGTACAACTCGTTCAAAGTTTCTTCGGCATTCTTATCAAAATCCCAAAGGGTGTGGTCTAAATCAAAAAAAATGTGTTTATACTGTTTCAATGTCAAATGTTTTTTGTTGAATACGGATAAGTAAAATTACCGATAAATGTTTTGAAATTGATAAATATAAAATTGACTGGTCCTCCAACAAGTTTTGACCATCAAGCAGTTGACATACTGTATGGATACCTATTTGTGAGATGTTTCCCGGATAGCTATCGGGGAGCACTACCATTGACGTTATTTGTAGTCAATTGATTTTCAATACCATTGAGCATAGCCGTTTTGTCCTACTGAGCGAAGTCGAAGTCAACGGAAATAGCAAACCCATCATGTTGACAATAGGGACGTTCAAACTATCGGCTTAAAATATCGCTTTTGCGATGTCGTAAGTTTGCTGTGGCCTACCCATCGTATAAAAATGGAGAACCGGAACTCCAAAATCCATCAATTCTTTACACTGTTGAATCATAAACTCGGTGCCAACTTGCTTTACATCTTTAATGTTTTTACAACTCGCAACGGCTTCGCTCAATTCTTCGGGTAAATCGATATGGAAAATCTTTGGCAATGCCACCAACTGACCAATTGCGCTAATTGGTTTTAATCCAGGAATAATTGGGACGTTGATGTCGTTTTCACGGCATTTTTTAACAAACTCAAAATACTTTTGGTTATCAAAGAACATTTGGGTTACAATAAAATCTGCACCCATGTCCACTTTTTTCTTTAGATGCGCAAAATCTGTTTTTAAGTTTGGCGATTCAAAATGTTTCTCAGGATAACCAGCTACACCTATACAAAAATCACTGGTGTTTTCTGTGGAAACATCCTCATGTAAAAACTTACCAGAATTATGATCTTTGATGTGACAGATCAAGTCCGTTGCGTAACAATGACCGCCGAGTGTAGGTACAAACGAAGAATCCGCTTTACGGGCATCACCTCTTAATGCCAAAACATTATCAATGCCTAAAAACTGTAAATCTATCAGCGCATTTTCAGTTTCTTCTTTGGTAAAGCCACCACAAATTAAATGCGGAACAGCATCTACCCCATACTTATGAATAATAGCCGCACAAATAGCGATAGTCCCCGGACGTTTACGGTACGAAACTTTTTCCAACAAGCCATTATCTTTTTGTTTGTAAATATAATCTTCACGAAGTGAGGTCACATCAATAAAGGGCGGTTTAAATTCCATCAGAGGATCAATAGCATCGTAAATCCATTGGATGCTTTGCCCCTTAATTGGCGGTAAAAGTTCAAAAGAGAATAGCGTTTTCCCGTTTGCGTTTTTTATATGGTCGGTAATTTTCATTTTTAAGTATCGAGTAGCAAGTATTAAGTATCAAGACTCTTTGCAAATCTATTAAAGATTAAGTAACAAGTATTAAGTATCAAGACTCCTTGCAAATGTTTTAATAGTGTCGAGTAAAAAGCATTAAGTATCAAGACTCTTTGCAAAGCCGCTTAGCATTTTTTGTATTTCTATAATTCTATCGTTTAAAATTTCAAATTGTAGAGTCGTGATAAGCTTAACTTCGTTCGCAATTATGATTTGGGTTTGTAATTCAAATGCAGAGCCTAAGCTAATGCTAATAAATTGTTTTAGTTCTTTGTCTGACTTTCTTCCGCACCCTTCTGCAATATTTGACGGGACTGAAACTGCACATCTAAACATTTGACTAGATAGACCAAATTTATGCTCGCTGGAAATGTTCGAGTAGTTTCAAAAATCAATTTCGAAAGCTCTATACTCAATTTCCATACTTTTAATTCTTTAAAATTATGCATATCAAAATCTCATTTTAACAATTCTGCAAGTCAATCTTTATACTTTATACTAATTACTTAAATCTCCCTTAATATCCCAAATTCGGACTCATCCACCTCTCAGTGGTTTCAATATCCATATTTTTTCTTTTTGCGTAATCTTCTATTTGATCTTTGTTGATTTTTCCTAAACCGAAATAACGTGATTCTGGGTTGGCGAAGTAAAACCCGCTAACTGCAGCCGTTGGATACATGGCAAAACTTTCAGTAATTTCTAAACCTATTTCTTTGTCAGCTTTTAACAGTTCCCACAAAGTTCCTTTTTCTGTATGATCTGGGCAAGCCGGATAACCTGGTGCCGGACGGATGCCTTGATATTTTTCTTTGATCAACTCGTCAGTATCGAAAGTTTCATCGTTAACATAACCCCAGTAATCTTTGCGCACCATTTCATGCAGTTTCTCTGCGAAAGCTTCTGCTAATCTGTCCGCTAAAGCCTTGGTCATGATGCTGTTGTAATCATCAAAAGATTTTTCAAACTCTGCTGCCAATTCATCCGTTCCGTGGCCTGTAGTTACTGCAAATCCTCCAAAATAATCCTGGATTCCAGTTTCTTTTGGTGCGATAAAATCTGAAAGT
>JBBSTQ010000220.1:0-5835 GCA_038235745.1 Sphingobacteriales bacterium | reverse complement strand
TGGTTTACATCAATGCTGTGCTGGTTATTGGTTACAGTTTTTGGCTGGCACAAACCGTTAAAGGCGTCGCCGGAAAAGTTTTGGAGATTAGTGATTACAGCATTGGTGCAGGTTTGACATCAGTTTCTATATTATTTTTGATTTTGGCCGCAAAAGGGATTTTGAGGGATGAAAAGTTGGTAAAATCTGCGGATAGGTTACGATAAAATTGAGCGATGGCTAAATTCTGACCTTTTTTAATACTTTTCTCATATTTATGAAGATTTTGAATTGATTTACTGAAATAAAAACCTTAAAATCAGTACATTTAGATTTTTAACCTCTTAAAAATATCATATGAAAAAAGTATTACTTTCAACAATCCTTGCCCTTTCAGTATTTTTACTGACTAATTTAAACGTTTCGGCACAACAATCGTGGGGCGGTGGTGGTGGCCTCTGGACTAGCGCAGGCTGGTCGAACACAGGTATTGCACCTTATGATCAAGCTTACGTTCCGGGAAGTGCGGTAATTTTCAACGTAGCGGGTACAATTGGCGGGACATCTGGCATCATTTTTTCGTCAATTGCAGCAACTGAAAACATGACGGTAATCGCCTCTGGTAATACCATCTCAACAGGCGGAACTGTTGCGCCGATTAATGTGGGAGTAGGAAAAACACTCGATTTTTCCTCACAGCCTATGTCAACTGCAGCTGGAACTGGGCTAATAAAGAATGGCTTGGGAACTCTTGCTTTGGCAGGAGCGACTTACAGCAGTGGCTTTACATTGAACGCAGGGACAGTGGTAGCGAGAGGCATCAATGCTTTCGGAAATGATGTTCTTACTATCAATGGTGGAGCGATAGCTGGCTTTACCACCCTTGCCTCGTTTGCGACGAAGCACACCAACATTATAATTAGTGATAATTTCACATTCGGCGTAGATGTAGATGGTATTGCATTATCTACGAAGGATTTAACTTTTGGCTCTCCAGTATCTTTAGGTACAGAAAATAGAGTTATTACATTAAAAGGCACTGGTGTTAACACTTTATCTGGAATGATTAGCAGTATCGGAGGAGGTTTAAGTACTGGAACTGGCAGTACAGGAACTTTAAATTTATCTGGCGCAAACACTTATACTGGGCCAACTACACTTTCAGGTGGAACTTTAACTTTAGGTGCTTCAGAAGTCATCCCAAATGCTTCTGCTGTTGTTTTCAACGGAGGAACACTTAAAACTGGTGCTTTCAATGAGACTTATTCTACCGTGAATTTATCTGATAATTCAATCATCACACTTAACAACTCTGTACAATCGCACAATTTTGCGGCGAGTAACGCGATTAGCTGGACATCAGGTAAAACACTTACCATTACAGGATGGACTGGTGGTTACAACAGTACTTCTGGAACAAAAGGGAAAATTTTTGTTGGAAACGCTGTTGCGGGCTTAACTGCTGGTCAGCTACTACAGATTAAATTTGTTAATGCGTCTTCGGTGATGTATGATGCAACAATTTTAGCTACTGGAGAAGTTGTTCCAAGTGCAATCACTGTTCTCCCTATCTCCCTCGCTTCTTTCACAGCAAAAGCTGTGGATAAAACCATTTTATTAAGCTGGAACACAGCTTCAGAACAAAATAACAAGTCTTTTGAAGTCCAACACTCTGCTGATGGCAAGGTATTTACAACTATCGGCAACGTTGATGGTGCTGGAACTTCAACTTCATTAAAAAGCTACTCGTTTTCAGATGAAAATCCCAATGCTGGTGTAAACTATTATCAATTAGTTCAACACGATTTTGATGGAAAAACGTCAACATCTTTTATTGTTGCTTTAAATTCAAAAATTTCCGGGTCACAATTGGATGTTTATGCAGGCGGCGAACAATTAAGGATCTTCATATCGTCTGCTAATCAGACTAATGGAGAGCTTCAGGTTTTTGAAATCGGGGGAAAGCAACTGGTTTCTAAAAACATTTCTCTAAACAGAGGGTATAATACCATTAACCTGCCATTCACAGTTCAGCCTGGCGTACATTTCGTAAGGTTTACTTCTGATAGTGAAAATTTAGTGAAGAAATTCATCAAATAAAACTTATCACAAAAGAATTTAAAAGCCCTTTGCTAAGTATTTAGCAAAGGGCTTTTTTTTTGAGCTTTTTTTGGGAACCTTTTCATGCAATGACCTAAATGGTCTAACTAGCTTCTAAATTATTTTTAAAAGAATTCGACCAGATCCACAGCGTCAGTTGTTCTTTCTTTTTTTACTAAGCAATTAACAAACGAACCTCGCCAAAATCCTATCATAAAAATCTTCGGGCAGAGAAAATTTTACGCCCGAAGATTTGAATATACTGAGGATAAATTTAATAGGCTACCGCTTCCTCAACTTCTTTTCTCATTTCTGTGGCTGCATTTACCATTTCGATCAATGCTTTTTTGGTTTCATCCCAATGGCGTGTTTTTAAGCCACAATCTGGGTTAACCCAAAGTTGTGCCGATGGAATTACCGCTTTTGCTTTTTCCAATAAATCAACCATTTCTTCTTTGGAAGGAACTCGTGGAGAGTGTATATCATAGACTCCAGGCCCGATGTCATTTGGATATTTAAATTCTGCGAAAGCGTCTAATAATTCCATTTGAGAACGTGAACATTCAATGGTAATTACATCCGCATCCATATCAGCAATGTTTTTAATGATATCATTAAACTCGGAATAACACATGTGCGTGTGGATTTGTGTTTCGTCTTTTACACCACTTGCCGAAATACGGAAACAACGAACTGCCCATTCCAAATAATCTTGCCAGCCAGATTTTCTTAACGGTAAACCTTCCCGGATTGCCGGTTCATCAATTTGTATGATTTTAATTCCTGCTGCTTCTAAAGCTACCACCTCGTCACGGATTGCCAAAGCAATTTGCGTACAAGTTTTAGAACGTGGCTGATCATTACGCACAAAACTCCACTGTAAAATTGTAACCGGCGCTGTTAACATGCCTTTTACAATTTTTTGAGTTAATGATTGGGCGTAAGCAGCCCACTTGACTGTCATCGGGTTCAACCGGTGAATATCTCCGTAAATAATTGGAGGTTTAACACAACGACTACCATAACTTTGTACCCATCCATTTTTGGTAAAGACGAAACCTTCCAATTGCTCGCCAAAATACTCCACCATGTCGTTGCGCTCAAACTCGCCATGCACCAATACGTCAATTCCGGTCTCTTCTTGCCAACGAACTGCTCTTTCAGTCTCTTCCTCTAACAAATTTTGGTATTGTTCTGCAGTTAGATCTCCTTTTTTAAACTTCGCTCTCCAGCTACGTACTTCTGTAGTCTGCGGAAACGACCCAATAGTTGTTGTTGGAAACAAAGGCAGATTTAACGCTTTTTGTTGCTTTTCTTTACGGATAGCGAAAACGTTTTGACGTTTAGCATCTGCTTCGGTAATTGCAACTACACGCTGTTTAACTTTATGGTTATGGATAAGTTTTGAGTTTTTACGATTTTCAACAGCTTGTTGGTTCTCTTTAAACTGAGCTTCAACTGTTTTACTTTGGTTTGGTGTTGCTAGTTTTTTAAGCGTAACCACTTCATCAATTTTCTGTTTAGCAAAAGCCAACCATTGTTTAATTTCTGGTGTTAAAACTTTCTCATTGGTTTCTAAATCTAAATCGCAGGGAGCGTGAACTAAAGAACAAGACGGAGCAATCATTACCCGTTCTGCACCTAATTGTTGAACTGCTTTATTGATGAGACTTAATGATGTTTGAAAATCATTTTTCCAAATGTTTCTTCCATCAACAACACCTAAAGAAAGGTTTAAACTTGGTGATAAACTAGAATTTAAAACTTCGGTTAATTGTGAAGCACATTTTACAAGGTCGAGATGTAGGGTATGTACAGGTAATGCGATTGCGGTTTTCAAATTATCGCCATAGCCTTCAAAGTAGCTGGCAAGTATTATTTTAAGTTTAGGAAACTCCTTCTTGATTTTTGTATAAACTTTTTCTAGTGCTTGTTTTGCTTTTTCGTCTAAATCCAAAGCTAAAAATGGTTCGTCAAACTGTATCCATTCCACTTGTTGAACTTCTAATTGTTTAAGCACATCAAGGTAAACTGGCAATAAATTGTCTATTAAATCTATCCTATCAAAACCTGCTTCTTTTTCTTTACCCAATAATAAATAAGAAACAGGGCCAATAATAACAGGTTTTGTCGCAATGCCTGCATTTCTTGCTTCGATAAACTCGTCAACTATTTTTGTAGAGAATAATTTAAACGGCTGATTTTTTCGGAATTCCGGAACAATGTAGTGGTAGTTGGTATCAAACCACTTGGTCATTTCCATTGCGGTAATATCTAAATCGTCTTTTTGATAACCTCTGGCCATCGCAAAATAAAGATCGAGTTCTGAGTTCTCTTTATTTAGGATTACTTGATGATAACGCTCTGGAATTGCACCCACGGTTAACGATAAATCCAAAACTTGATCATAAAATGAGAAATCATTTGATGGAATCAAATCAATTCCGGCTTGTTTTTGTAACGCCCAGTTTTGTTTGCGGATAGTGCTTCCTGCTTTTATCAGTTCTTTAACTGATATTTTGCCCGACCAATACTGCTCGCAGGCTTTTTTGAGTTCTCTGTTACTACCAATTCGCGGATAGCCAAGGTTGTTTGTTAGCATTTTCTTTCTTTTAAAAGATAAATAAATCTGTTAAAAGCTCTTTTGCTGAACTTCTGGAAGCTTTTTATGAAATGAAATTGAAGAAAGAAAATGCGTACGGGAACCCATAACCGTACATCCAAAGAATACCGGCAATTAGATAAAACACGCATCAGTCTGACTAAAAGCTTCAAATCGCGAAAGCATTGTCCACTCGGAATAGGCAGGTATCCTGACTTGTAACAGTTTTCATCGTCCTTCCCGTTTCTTAAAAAACAGTGGATCACTTGGATGAAAACCTTTTTAGTTACTTTACAGTTGCGCGACAGTTCGTGATTTACACACGATTCCCTATTAATACACAGTTAAGTATAACCTTTTCCGGTTGATGAAGAATATTAAAGAACTTATTTGTGGCACAAAAGTAGGTAATATTTTTGTGATTTGTTGATGTGTTTAATTTAAAGGTGCACATATAACTTCAACAGTGACAACATACCCGCTATTGGGAAGTCTTGTTTTTACACCAGAAATAACGGGTTATCAGTGCTGATTTGCTTTTTTTTGATTTAATCCAAACCTCAAAACGGAAAGAAATAAGGGATCACGAACACTAATATAACCATTAATATTAGGGTCAACAATCCGCCCACTTTTACAAAGTCAAAGAACTTGTATTTCCCCGGTCCATAAACTAAAATACAAGAAGGTTCAAATGGGGTAAGCATAGATACGGATGCAGAAAGCATGATGGCTATTGCGAAAGTTAGGGGGCTCAAATCCAATTGATGAGCAGTCTGTAAACCGATAGGCAACACCACCAAAGCGGCCGCCGCATTGCTTAATGGCTGGGTAAGTATGACGGTTAAAAAAATAAAACCTCCTAAAATTCCATAAACTCCCAAGGGTTCAAATATCGCAATCACATAATCTGCTACAAATTTATCTGCTCCTGTTTTAGTCATTGCGATACCGAAAGCGCTCATTCCTCCAATCAAAACCAACAAACGCCAGTCAATATCATCATAAATTTCATCGGGGTTAATACATTTAAAAATGACGGTAAGTAAAGCGCCGATTAAAAATCCCACTGACAAAGGAACAATGCCGGTAGTACCTAAAACAATGGAAAGAACAAAAAATGCGAGTGTAAACACCCCTTTTCGCCTCAAGTT
>JBBSTQ010000219.1:0-5838 GCA_038235745.1 Sphingobacteriales bacterium | reverse complement strand
TATTGCTTCGTTTTTTTTACTGGCTTTTTCATAGCTTTTAATTTCTCTTATCCAAAGATAAGAAATATTTCTCGAACTAAAAGAAATATTTCTTTATTTATTCAATATAAGATCTTCCAAAACATCAATCCAAGCAGGATTATCGTTTAAACTTTCAACCAATTGCACTTTTTCGCCACCCAGTTCCACAAACTCTTCTTGGTACTCGAAAGAGATTTCGTAAAGCGTTTCTAAGCAATCTGAAACAAAAGCAGGGCATAAGACCAACAAACGTTTAACTCCTTTCGATGCTAAATCTTTTAACACCACACTTGTATAAGGTTGCATCCAAGGGTCGTTGCCGAGGCGTGATTGATAGCAGAGCGTGTAATCTTCGTTGGTTAAACTAAGCTCCTTGGCGATTAGTTGTGCGGTGTTATGGCATTGTGCCGAGTAACAGAATTTGTTGTTTTCTGTTAAAGTTGCACAGCAGTTTTCCACCTTTAAACAATGTTCGCCAGATACATCTGCTTTTCGCATTTGTCTTTGCGGTATGCCATGGAAACTGAATAAAATATGATCCCATTTTTGATCGAGATATTTTCTGGCGTTGTCTGCAAAAATTTTGATCATCCCCGGATGGTCGTAGTAGCTATTGATAAAACTTATTGCTGGAATAGCTTGCCATTTACTCACAATTTCCATAACCAATTGATGCACAGACCCTGTAGACGCCGAAGCATATTGCGGAAACATGGGTACAACCTTAATGCTATCCACTTTAGATTGCTTCAACCTTTCTAAAGCATCTTCAATTGATGGCGATTGGTAACGCATTGCTAGTTCTACCTGATAGCCATCTCCCAACTTTTCAGCAACAGCGTCCCTGACACGATTGCCGTAAATGAGCAACGGAGAACCATCCTCAGTCCAAATTTCTTTATAGATTTTTGCGGACTTTGGTCCACGGAATGGCACAATAATTCCCTTTACCAAAAGTGTACGGCCAACTGCGTTGATGTCAATCACCCGTTCGTCCATTAAAAACTGACCAAGATATTTTCTTACATCCGCTGTTGACGGACTATCTGGCGTACCCAGATTTACCAGTAGAATTCCTTTTTTACCCATTTTTTGTGTTCGTATTAGTTTCTTTTAACTGCCAAAGCTTCCACCAAGGTGTTCCAGGAGAGTCGTGATGCTCATAATGGTAGCCAAAAAAGTAACAACTGAAAAAAGCCCATAAATGGTTTTTTGATAATGTTTTTGATTGATGAATATTTTGGTGTTCGCCTTTGTGGGGCAAATATGTACCGAAATAAAAAAGCTGCAATGTGCTTAACAATGATGGAACAACCCAAAACATCAAAAGGTTTTGTTCTGCAATGTAGAACTTTAAAACATTGTAAATAACAGCCATTGCCACCACTTGCCACCAACTGAGGTATTGTTTGATGAATTGGTAATACCACTTAAAAAAGTTGCCTTCGTAGTAGTCTGGATCCTGCTCGGTATGCACAAACTCGTGATGTTTGTGGTGTTCAGTATTCAATTTTTTGAAAGGAAAAACAGCATAAAACAAGGTGCAAACTTGACCGATAAAGTTGTTAAGTTTTTTGTTACGAGGTGCAACAGTTCCATGCATTGCGTCATGTGCGGTAATAAACAACCCAGTGTATAAGTGCATCTGTATCAGTACAAAAAGATATACCAATGGATTTGTGAAACTAAAATCAAAACGCATCAACAAGGTTATACTCGTCGCCCATAAAAGGATGATGAGTAATGCCATATATATTCCGTTATTGTTTTTCATTATTGATGATGCCGTTTGTTTAACGATTTAGGATTGGAGGTTTAGAAGTGCTAACCGCAGCCCTTAGTTACGTCCGTAAGTAATAGACTTCTCACGAGCAAGGTTTACCTGTACTATTTAATACCTATTTGTGGGATGTTTCACTATTGTTCAACATGACGGACGTTTTAAACCGTGTTTTCCTCGATATTGGCTTTTAAGGATTTTTTAAGATTTATTGGAATCACTACTAGTATTCTTAAAGAACAATGTGGTTAATAAGTCTCCAAAACTTCTTTTACCTGTTTCATTAACCACATAGGTGTTGATGTTGCACCAGAAATCCCTATTCTGTCGTGTTTGTTAAACATTGCTCTTTCCAGATCATCAGGCTTACTGATGAAATAAGTCGCCGGATTGTGTTTTTTGCAAACCTCGTAAAGCACTTTTCCATTTGATGATTTTTTCCCAGATACAAAAACAATTTTATCAAAACGCTTTGCAAAATTTGGCAATTCTTTATCTCTGTTCGATACCTGCCTGCAAATGGTATCGTTTGCTTTTATATCGTAGCCACGATCAATCAATTGCTTTTTAATTGCGTAAAACTTATCCGTTGATTTTGTTGTTTGGCTGTAAAGTGTAAAAGACTTCGGTAAATCGACACCGTCCAGCTCTGCCAGATCCTGAAAAACCAAAGCTTCGTTATTGGTTTGCCCTTGTAATCCAATCACTTCTGCATGCCCATGCTTTCCAAAAATCAGCACTTTCTCTTTTGCATCATGCGTGGTTTTTATACGGTTTTGAAGTTTCAAAACTACTGGGCATGAAGCATCAATTAAAGTAATGTTATTGGCCAGAGCAACTCGGTAAGTTTCAGGAGCTTCGCCGTGAGCCCTAATCAATACTTTTTCATTATGTAAAGTCTTCAGGTCATCATTATCAATAATCTTTAATCCTTTCTTTTTCAGTCGTATGACTTCTTCATCGTTATGTACGATATCGCCCAAGCAATATAAATATCCATCTTCTGCCAAAATTTCTTCTGCCATATCAATGGCGTAAACCACGCCGAAGCAAAATCCAGAATCCTGGTCAATAGAAACGTTTAAGTTGTAATCCATTGGATATTTATTTTTTACAAAAATATAAAAAGTTTAGTCAGACTGCGGTAACATTTAAACCTATAAAAAACAGTACTTGAGCAATCAATAACGTTAGTGCCACTGGATTTGATTTCCGAAATTCTAACTGATAATAAACCCTCAATAAGACAAAGCATACAAAAAACCAAGCAACGTAATTTTGCAAAGGGATAGCGCTATTCGTCCAGCTCCAATAATCAAATCTTAAGGCAACCGGCTCAATTAAAAAATCAATAAATACTAACACTGCGGCACCAATTAGCGACTTTAAATTGCGTTGATGTTTGAAATACTTTTTTAAAACAGCACCAACTGAAAAAACTAAAATTACCCAGTTCACGCCAATCATTAATGGCACTTGCGCTACTTTAATTCCCAATGTTTCGCCATAAGCATAACTGCCAAAAATTGCTCCCGTAGAAACACCGACCACCTCAACCAAATAACCGCTTAAGTAAATAAAAATTAAGCCTAGCCAAAACGGCTTATTGAACTCTTTTTGATTAACGAGCAGGATAGCCGCCATTAGTAACAAATGAAATGGCACAAAAGAGATGAAAAAATCATGCAGATGTGGCAAGCTAAAGCCCACAAAACCTACCACATGAAAAATGATGATGAAAATTTTGGATAAGCCTGGTTTTTCTAAATACTTCATGTGTTGATAATTCTGCCTTTCCAACTTACCGTTTTACTGAGCGATTGTTTAATGGATGAGAAGGCTAAAATAAGCAAGCTTAGCATCTGTAAGGGATGATAAAGTATATTTAATAACACATTTTGCCCCGAAAGGCAGGAAATCATCACTCTGCTAAAAATGATCAAAGTCAGAGCGAAATAAAACAGCTGAAAATTCCCGAACACCAATATGAAAATTGGACCTAAAACCACCAATAAAATATACATTAATAAACCGATGATGCTATTGTTAAAGCCAGCCAAAATGTTTTTACTGAAGCCTTTTAAGCTTTCGTTGTAACTCTTGTACATTCTGCAATAAATAAAACCGTTAGCTAATAAAGCTTCGCCATTTAAGCCATTCTGCTTTACTTTTTTCATGATTTCAACGTCCTCCACCACTTTTTCTTTTACAGATTGATGCCAGTGAAACTGTTTATAATGTTGTCTATTGAAAAGCATAAATTGCCCGCTTGCTGCGGAGAAAGAAGGAATTTTCGTTAGTTTTACCAAACGCAAAGGCAACAAATTCAAGAGTAAAAAGTGCATCAACGGCACAACGGTTTTTTCGCCGATGCTAACCGTCACTTGGTTGGTAAACAAACTCAGTAAACTCAGCTTACCTAAATACATTCGATAAAGTGCGTTGTTGATTAAGCCATCTTTGATTTCCTCATCTGCGTCTAAAAACAACAGCCAATTCCCATTTGCCATTTCGGCGAGTTGATGACAGGCGAAGTTTTTCCCCAACCAACCTTTCGGCAGTGGTTTCCCCTTAACAACCTTAAAATTGGAGTGCTTTACGCAGAAATTATTTATCACTTGCAAAGTGTCGTCCTCGGAGTTATCATCCAAAATAACCACTTCAATATTTTTATAATCTTGCTGTTGAATGGAGTTCAATAGTTTTAGAATGTCGTCTTGTTCGTTTCTGGCTGGGATTAATATAGAAACTAAATCGTTAAACTTTTTTGGCGAGCCAGTTAATTTTGGATTTGATATAAAATTGAACAACGTGACCGTGAAACGGAGAATCAGAAAAAAGAAAACGATGTAAAAAAAGTAAATCATTTAAACGGTAATTTCTGCTTGCTGATTTAAAACGGTTTCATAATGTTTGTTGTAGGCATTTTTGATAACCTGCAAACTTGCAAATTCTGGTTGCGACCAGTTTTGCAATTCAATTTTCAATTTAGGCTTACGTTGATCAAAATAATCCGTCAAGATAACGGCAAAAACATAATTAAAGTTTCTTTTGGAGGCATTGATGATTCGGGAAACGCCTTTTTCAAAATTTACAGTTTTGCTATGGAGAGAATATAATTTTCCTTGCGGAAAAATCAACACTAAATTATTTGGATCATCCAACAACTTACCCGCAAACTCTAAAGATTCAATAATACTTTTTGCGTTTTTTTGGATGCTGAATGCACCCACGTATTTCAGAAAGCCCTCTTTTTTTGCGGTTTCCTCTAAAACCATTACGTGGAATTTCTTTTTGAAATAGATTTTATTGAGATGGAAAACCAGAAAACCGTCCCACCAACTAAAATGGTTGGACAACAAAAGAATTGATTTTTGAGGATCAAAATCTACGTTGTTATATTCAAAACCAGAAAAATCCTTTTTAATAATCCGCTCAATGTACCAAGCGAAAAATGCATAAATGATTTTATTGGATTTGGGTTTTATCATCGTTAATACAAAACGCTAATTTAATCATTTGGTTTTGTTTTAAGCTAAAAGCAAAAGGCTTAAAGCTGAAAGCCTGTGTTGCGTTAAAAACACTAACTATCTTTAACCATATCAGCAACAATTTTTGCTGATAATAAAGCGAGGGGAATTCCGCCACCGGGATGTACGCTGCCACCCACAAAATATAAGTTCTTTACGCTTTTGCTGAAGTTTGCATGGCGGAGAAACGCTGCAAATTGACTGTTGGAACTGGTGCCGTACAATGAACCACGAAAAGATGATGTTCTGCTTTCTATAGTGCGTGGATCCAAAATGCTCTCGTTTTCAATTAAACTTTCCAAATCGATACCTAAATTTCTGTTGAGTTTTTTGATGATGTTTTTGCGAGCCTCGGCAATTAAAGCTTCCCAATTTTGTCCCGTGTTGTTTGGCACATTGATCATGGTAAACCAGTTTTCATGCCCTTCCGGCGCATCCGAAGCCTGCATTTTTGAACTGACGTTGATGTAAACCGTTGGATCATGATAAATGGTTTGCTTTTTAAAC
>JBBSTQ010000218.1:0-5845 GCA_038235745.1 Sphingobacteriales bacterium | reverse complement strand
TTTTAGGCTTAAGAGCTCAATTTTAATTTGTGATTTCTAAAATTAAATTTTTAAAGATGAAAAATAATATTAAAAATATAGTAAAGGGTCTTGTTGTGTTGGTCGTTGTAACATCAGCAAGTGCTTGTAATAAATTCGTAGAGCTTGAACCAATCAGTCAGATCTCTGAATCTGCTTTTTGGAAAACTAAAAACGATGCTACAGCAGGTGTATTATCAATATACGATGCGATGCAAGATACTTACAGGACAAAGTATTACACCTGGGGCGAGTTAAGAGGTGATAATTTTATAAGAACCACCAAAACTTCAACAGAGTTTTTACAGTTAATAAACAACGATTTACAGTCAGCAAACGATGTGGTAACACAGTGGGATAGGTTGTACGTTACGATCAATAGAGCAAACTTGGCTATTAAAAACATTCCTGAAATTGCAGGATACGATCCCAGTATATTGGCAGAGGCTCACGCCTTAAGAGCGTTTGCCTATTTTGATGCTGTTAGAGTTTGGGGCAAAGTGCCATTGTTTTTAGAACCTTCGAAAGGACTAACAGATGACGCATACAAGACTCAAACTGATGGCGCTATCATTATGAAAGACGTTGTTTTACCCGATGTTTTGAAGGCGGAGGAATTAATGGTTAATGTAGGCAATGAGTTCCGCTTTTCTAAAGCAAGTATTTATTGCTTGCAGGCGAATATTTATTGGTACTTAAAAGATCTACCAAAGGCCAAAATAGCCTTAGATAAATTTGTTGCTTTAAATAATTCGACTAAAAACTACAGCTTGGTTAAAAACAGACAAGCTTGGTTAGAGCAGTTTTTAGCGGATGACGTTTTAGGGCATTTTGAGAAGAGTACTGAAACTGTTTTAAATCTTAAGTACGATATATTGGAGGATTTTAACCAAGCAGGTAACAGATCTTTGTTTTTTGCAGGCATTCCGTCTTTTTTCATCTCAGCAAACTTAGAAAACAAATGGACAGAGCGATTTCCGGTAGATTCTACCGCATGGGTAACCAAATATCCTGGTTTTGTACCACAATCAAAAAATACAGACGGTTCCATCTATTACGGTGATTACCGATATGCAGAATCAAAAGAAGAAGGAAGGCTACTTGGCGAAAGTCGTTTAGCTAAATATCAAAAAACAAATCAACCTCCTAACCAAGACCAAACTGATATTCATATATATAGATTATCTGGAATATTGTTGATGAAAGCAATTATTGAAAATCAGTTGGATAATAAAGCTATCGCGATAGCTCTATTGAACGAGGTTAGGGTGGCCAGACAGTTACCTCAAGTAAAAGCGATAGATTTTACGACTAAAGATGAGTTGGAGAATTATTTGTTGGATGAAAGACAGTTTGAGCTGATTGGAGAAGGTACAAGATGGTGGGATTTAATAAATACTGGTAAAGCGGTAAGTGTGATGAACCCAATAAATGGACAAGGAACTGATAAACTTTTGTTCCCGGTATTTTTCAGACATTTAATAGATAACCCGAAACTGGTTCAAACCAGCGGATATAATTAGTGCTAACTTTTAAATTAATTGAAATGAAAATTATAAAAAACAAATATTTTGCTTTTCTGATAATTGCAGCTGTACTTAGCTCATGTGATTTAAAGCAACAAAAAAGTTTTGAGTTTAAGCCAGAAACGCCAGTACTGCAAAACTTTAAGGATCAAACCGTATGGGAATGGGTTTTAACAAACCCCGGTAATGAGTTTAATTATTTAATACAAGCAGTTAATCTTACTGGCCTACAAGATGAGTTTAGTAAAAACACAGATCAACATACTTTTTTATTATTAAAAGATCTTGCTTTTACCGGGCCGGGTGGCGTTTTACAGGTGATCACAGGCAGTAGGACAGGGAAATTAGAAACTATAGATGCGGCAAGGGCCCAACGACTAAAAAACCTGTTGCTTTACCACATTATTAACGAGTACGTTAGCCAAGGGCCAGAGAAGTTGAAGGTTTTGTTTCAGAATTACTTTTTTCAAACATTACTGCCTGGTACTAATGGTCAAATGTCTATCTTTAGAGACGAGCGTTTTAGATTGCAATTCAACCGATCAGATGCTTTGCCAAGTAGCAAAAGAGGAACTAACGGAATGCTACACAATTATGTTTTCAAAAATGGTGTAGCACATTTATCCACAACTTATTTGCGAGCAACCCCATTTTAACGAGGTGCTGATAACACTGCCCGAGTATTTCCGGGCGGTGTTATTTTTATAGAACTGAACTATCTTATACCGTTTATGTGAATGTAATGATCCAACATTTAACCACATGTAACATAGCTTTGCAATCCTAATAGCGGGGATGTTTGCCTCATATAGCGTTCCGCTTTGCTGAACACAAAATTGTTTCCTCATTGAAAACTATGTCTCTAAGTGTTGAAAAAAGAATATTAAACTGTTTTTTAATTGTAGTTGGTATTATTGCCAATTTGCAATCGTCCAGCCCTAAGCTTATAATCCTAATCCAAGGTAAAACATAAATCTAAGAGCCTTCTTTGAATTTTTCCGAATAAACTTTAGGTGTCACATTCAGGTGCTTTTTAAATATTTTGGAGAAGTAACTAGGGTCTTTAAAACCAACTTTGTATCCAACTTCTGCAATGCTATACCTGTCCTGTTCAATCATAGCGGCTGCCTGTTTAATACGAATACTTAGCATAAAATCATTAGGCGTTTGGTTGGTCCAAGCTTTAATTTTTGTAAAAAGCAAAGACCTACTCATCCCTAATTCTTCACTAAACTGCTCTATCCCAAAAAATTCATTGGAAATGTTGTCTTTCACTATTTGAAAAGCCTTCTGCATCATGATTTCGTCTAAAGAATTCAGAGGAAGTTCTGACGGTACAAATACATTAGAATTTAGAAATTTTTCTTTCAAACGGTCATGGGTAGCTATGATGTTTTTGCACTTCAATAGGAGTTCTTTTACCTCGAACGGTTTAAATAAGTAATCATCTGCGCCAGACTCCAGGCCGTCATATTTATGCACCAAAGAAGTTCTTGCGGATAGCAATATGAAAGGTATGTGACTAGTTCTAATGTCTGCTTTTATTTTAGCGCAAAGTTCCAACCCATCCATTTCAGGCATCATCATATCGCTGATAATCAAATTAGGGTGCTGAGTAATTGCGCATTTGTAACCAACAACACCATTTTCTGCGATAGTGATATTATAGTCTTCTGAAAGCACATCTTTAATAAAGTTTGCTATCCCAACATTATCTTCTATAATCAGTACAGATTTTTTGTCGTCGTTCTTTATGTCTGGTAATTCGGCAATTGAGTCTTCTATCTGTAGTTTTTCTACAGAATATTGCGACGGGTCAACATTTTTAGCGCTTTTTGAGATTTCATCCTCATTTAAATGATCCCTGCCAAGCTGTAAAGTCACGGTAAAAATACTGCCAACACCTTCTCCACTCTCTACAGTAATATTGCCTTTATGTAGGTCAACAACGCTTTTTACAATAGCTAAACCAATACCCGAAGAGTATTTAAACTCTCCATAATTTTTTTGCCCCTGAATTTCATAAAAGTGGTCGAAAATTTTGTTCAGTTCAGATGCTTCCATACCGTCGCCACTGTCTTTAACAATAACCTTGATATCGGTAGCATTTTTTTCAATCTGTAAACTTATTTCGCCTTTTTTGGGTGTGTGTTTAAAAGCATTTGACAACAGATTGTAAAATACTTTCTCCAATTTATTGGCATCAAAAAAGGCTAGGATTTCTTCATTACCAGTTTCAAAAGTGTATTGATAGTCGTTTATTTTGGCTTGTAAAGAAAACGACAGGAAAATCTCTTCTAAAAATTCTACAATGTTGCCTTCCGCTACATTCAACTTCATTTGGCTATCCTCAAATTTCCGGAAGTCTAGCAACTCATTAATCAATTTATTCAACTGATCGGTATTTTTTTTGATGACCAATAACTGTTTAAATAATTTGTGTGGGCCTTTGTAATCATCCAAAAGCGTTTGTAATGGTCCGGATATTAAAGTTAGGGGAGTCCTAAACTCATGAGAGACATTGGTAAAAAACTGTAATTTGTGTTTATTTAATTCTTGATGGGTGTTAAACTCACGTTTTTCGAGGTCTAGTTTATGTTGTAAAATAAGCTTGGATCTAAAGAAATAACTAATCAGACCGAACGCACCTAAAATTATGAGTGTGTAAATGGTATAAGCCCACCATGTTTTCCATGGCGCACTAGCTACATTTATTTCTAAAAAAGTGGTTTCTTTAGTGGCGTAACCATCCTCATTAACTCCCCTTACCTCAAAACGGTAGTTGCCACCCTGCTGTATCGTGTAAGAAACGCTGGTTTTAGATGTTTTTATCCAATCTGTATCTAACCCAATTAGCCTGTAATAGTAGGTATTACTACCAGTTTTAATAAAATTGGGCATAGAAAAGTTAATCGTCAGTATATTTTGGTCATAATCTAACCCTATTTTTTTTGTGTTCTCAATTGATTTCGTAAGAATTTTGGTGCTGTCGCCAACCTCTATTGGTTCATCAAATAACTTAAAACCAGTAACAATTACATTAGGGGCAATGCTATTGACCAAGCCTAATTTGTTTGGATCAAAAGTGGTTACGCCAGATGCACCGCCAAAATAGATTTTTCCGCTAGATGAGTAAAGTTTAGCGCCACGTAAAAACTCATTACCAGGTACACCATCATTAGCGTTATATGTTTTTATAGTTCTGTTTGCGGTGGAATATCTGATAATTCCGGCGCTAGAACTTAGCCACAATAAATCATCTTTACCTTGTAGAATTGAGTAAATGGCAACGTCTTTTTGAATACCGGTTTGCTGTAATTTACCATCTATCAATTGCAATAGACCCAAATTTTGCGTGGCTACCCAAATTCGCCCTTGCTTGTCTTTGTATATATCTTGGACGCTGATATCTTGATTAGTTGTGGTGTTGCTAGTGGTTGTTAAGGGTATTCTTGTAATCGCATAATCAGTAACTTTATCGCTTCCGTTGGTTTGTAAACGAAGAACATCTTGCGGTGTGCCGATATATAATTCTCCTACTTTGTTGCTTAAAAGACAGCGAATTGTGCCAATAATAATTGGTGTTTTTTGCGGTGGAGTTTTAACAACTGTACTTTTTCCAGTATTTAAATTCAGCAAGTTTAAACCTTCGTTGAGTGTGCCCACCCATAAACTATTCTCGTCGTTTTTTGCGATAGAAAGGATTTTATTAGAGCTTAAACTGAATTTGTCTTTTGGGTTGTGAGTAAATATTTTTTCTGTCTTTGTTTTTAGGTTGTGATCAATTAGTCCTTCACTAAAAGTGCCTATCCATAAATTTGCAGGGCCATCCATAAACAATGTTTTTACAGCGCCTAACTTTTTACGCCCACTAAAGTATTTTATATAACTGTAACTCGCTGTTTTTTCGTCAAGAACAGATATACCCTCGCCTTCAGTTCCAAAATATATCTTTCTGTTGGTATCCTCAACAGCCGAGCTCACTACCTTAAAGCCTAGTTTTTGTCCGTTTCCTTCATCTATGACATTAAAATTGAATTGTCTTTCGTTCCAATAATTAATGCCGCCGTAGTAGCTTCCTATCCAAATGGAACCAAACTTATCCTTAAAAAGCGCTCTAATTCTGTTGTCCACTAAACCTAACGGGGAGTTTGGGTCATGCTTTAGCGAGGCAACTACTTTGAAAGCATCGATCACAATAATACCTTCGTAAGTGCCTACCCATAATCTGCTTTTATCATCAAAGGTGAGTGACCTTATTGCGTCATTTATTAAACCAATTTTAAAGTGAGAAAAACTTT
>JBBSTQ010000217.1:0-5878 GCA_038235745.1 Sphingobacteriales bacterium | reverse complement strand
TTTGAAGTCTTCAATCGGGCGGAAGCCATCAACACGCATTGCGCCTAAAAAGTGACCTAAACCTTCTCCGGGTTGGTTAGGCAATGGATCTAAAAAAGAAACGAATGGTGGTGCCCATGGCCCGTAACTAGCGCCAGATAAGACGGCTGATAAAATATCAACCGTTGCACTCAATGCAAAACCTTTGTGACTTCCGTGGGCTCTGTCAGAACCCAACGGTAACAACAATCCTCCCGCTTTCAGATCGGCAGGATTAGTCGCTGTTCCTCCATTTTTATCTTGCACCCAGCCTTTTGGTATATTTTTACCCTCACGTTGCGCAATTTCCAATTTACCATTTGCAGCGGTTGATGTAGCCATATCTACAATTACTGGTGGATATTTTCCAGCGGGGAAGCCGTAACATATTGGATTTGTACCCAACATTCGCTCGCTAGAAAAAGTGGGTGCTACAAGCGGACTAGCATTGGTTAAAGCGTAACCAATCATATCTTTTTCGACTGCCATTAATGCGTGGTAACCCGCTATGCCAAAATGGTTTGAGTTTTTTACGGCCACCCAGCCACTACCGTATTTTTCTGCTTTCTGTATAGCAACTTGCATTGCAAACGGGGCAACTACTAAACCTAGTCCAGCATCTCCATCTATTGTTGCGGTAGTCGCAGTTTCATGAATAATCTTAATATTAGGCGTAGCATTTATTCTTTTCTTTTCCCAAAGTCTTACGTAACCCGTTAACCGGGCAACTCCATGGGAATCTATCCCTCGTAAATCTGCTTTTATTAGAACGTTTGTTGCTAGTTCTGCATGCTCATCAGAACAACCCATTTTTTTGAAAACCGATTGGGTAAAGCTTCTAAGTTTTTCTTCAGAAAATATTAGATACTCCATTGTTGATGTTATTTTAATTCATTTTTAATGATAAAACGATTTCGTCATTCGATAGCTACCAGATTCGAGGTACGAGAAATCTTACAATCAGTTCTGCTCATTGAAGCTAATTACCTATTTTTGAGATGTTTCTCCGCCAGCCGGCGGAATCAACACGAAGTCGTTTTAATTTTGGCCTTAATACAAAATACTAAACTTAAAATCCAATGGCTTAAATTTATCTACTAGTTCTTTGATAAAGTCATCGCCATACTTCACATAAAACAAACCGAAGTTTTCTTCACGTTCCTGCAATCCTCCACCCGGGAAAAGTTGTTGTTTTACTTTTTCAATATCGCTCATAGCTTCAGAAAAGTTTCGCTTATCAGCTCGAATTAGTTTCTTCTCTAAACTATCCATCGCTTTTTTCAACCTTATTTCAACCGCTTCTGTACTTGGTTTAAGCGTAGCATCAATTTTTGAAACCCGATCTTTTAAATCGTCAAAAACTTGACGCAATTGTTCCCGTTCTTTTGTAAGAGTTAAATTATGAGCGGTATAGTTTTCTACGTAGTTTTTCTTTAATTGCTCAGTTTCTGTGAAAGCGTCTTTTAGGTTCAACCCTAATTTATTAATCTTATAGACTACTTTTTCATCTGCAATCATTGCAGAATTTCTCAATATCAATAAAGGAAAATCTACATTATAAAAATCGAAATTTGATTTTAACTGTAGCCAATATGCTAATTCACCACCGCCTCCAATGTACGCTAGATTGGGTAAAATCACTTCTTGATAAAGCGGACGCATGACTACATTTGGGCTAAATCTTTCTGGGAAACTATTAATTTCAGCTTTTAATTCTTCTTCCGAAAAAGAAATTTCCGTGTTTAAAACTTGATATTTTCCCTCTTTAAAAACAATGCGTTCCCGTAGATCATCCGTCAGATAAAAGAAATTTATTTCTCTCGGATTTACCTGTGCGTGAATGTCAATTTTAGCTAAAGCTGCACTTGCTTGCTGTATGTTTTTAAAACTATTTTGTTGGATGATATCCTGAGTAATGATTTCGGAAAATTCCCGCTTTAACGAACTGTCATCTGCATCAATAATCACTAATCCATAATCTCCAAATAGTTCGTTTGCTAAGAAACGAGTAGTTTCTGCCAAGTTTTTATCTCCGGAGTATGCCTCCGAAACAATTCTTCCGAGCTTTTTTGCGTTTTCAGAAATTCCTAAAATCCCTTTATATTCATTGAGCGTTTTAACGAACGTTTTAGTAGTTAACCGTCCAGTTGCTGCGTTGGCAATGTGTTCCCATCTTATCTTTTTACCTGCAACATAGGTATGGTTGATCTCTTCAAAATCATGGTCTTCTGTCGCCATCCAATAAACCGGAACAAAGTTTTTATCTGGGAAAGCGTGTTTAAGTTCTTTGGCTAAATTGATTGCGCTAACAATTTTGAAGAGAAAATACAGCGGACCGGTAAAAATATTGAGTTGATGACCAGTAGTGACGGTATAGGTGTTTTCCGTTTTAAGCGAATTAATATTTGTTTTTGTTAGGGGGGATTGGTTGCTGATCTTCTGATATTGCTTTTCCAGCGCTTCAACTAATGTTATACGGTTTCCTTTGAAGTTTCTTTCTTTTATGATTTTCTCGAAATTTTTCAAATCAGGAAACTGATTGATGAAAGGTTTTATTTGCTCATCATGACTCATCAGTTGGTTAACCGTTGAGGAAAAACACCTCGTTTGAGCGTAATCGATTGTTTGTACTTTCATGCTAATATGCGAAAATAGCCAAAATTCAATATCTTGGCTATTCAGCAATAATTATTTGACAATTGTACCATAAAGATCAAAGTCTTCGGCTTTATCTATTGTAGCTTTTACGAAACTTCCCGGAGTAGCGTAGTTTGTTTTTGCATCAATTAAAACCTCATTATCAACTTCTGGCGAGTCGTATTCGGTACGACCAACAAAATAATCGCCTTCCATTTTATCGATCAAAACTTTGTAGGTTTGACCTACTTTCTGCTGATTCAAATCAAAAGAAATTCCTTGTTGAATTTCCATAATTTCTTCCACACGTTGCTCTTTCACTTCTTGCGGAACATCGTCCACCAAATCATGAGCGTGAGTTTTTTCTTCGTGAGAATAAGTGAAGCAACCTAATCTGTCAAATCGGGTTTCTTCTACCCAATCTTTCATTTGATTGAAATCGTTCTCTGTTTCTCCAGGATAACCGCAAATTAAAGTAGTCCGCATAGCGATGTTGGGTACTCTATCTCTAATTTTGTTGACCAAATCAATGGTTTTTTGCCTTGTAGTTCCTCGTCGCATAGATTTCAACATGGGGTCTGAAATATGTTGCAGGGGCATATCCAAATATTTGCAAATGTTGGAACGCTCGTTCATCACATCTAAAATATCCATCGGAAAACCAGATGGGTAGGCATATTGCAAACGGATCCACTCAATTCCGTCCACGTCCGAAAGGCGACGCATTAGTTCAGCAAGCTTTCTTTCGTTGTATAAATCTAACCCGTAATAAGTTAAATCCTGTGCAATCAAAATAAGTTCTTTGGTTCCGTTTTTAGCCAAGAATTTAGCTTCTTTTAGTAAGTCCTCAATTGGCTTAGAAAGATGTTTGCCTCGCATTAAAGGAATTGCGCAAAAAGAACATGGTCGGTTACAGCCTTCTGCAATTTTAAAATACGCAAAGTGAGATGGCGTAGTTAACATCCGCTCGCCCAAAAGCTCATATTTATAATCTGCACCAACGCTAGTTAATAAATTTGGCAAATCATTAGTCCCAAACCAAGCATCAATATTTGTGATTTCTGCAGAAAGTTCTGGCGTATATCTTTCTGATAAACAACCAGTAACAATTACTTTCCCTACTTTTCCCCGATCCTTTAACTCACTGTATTGCAAAATGGTATCGATAGATTCTTGCTTTGCATTGTCGATAAAACCACAAGTATTGATTACAATGATATCATTAGATTTTAGATTGCTAGCCTCATGCACAACTTCCATTTTGTTGCCATTCAGTTGTCCCATCAGTACCTCAGAATCATAAGTGTTCTTTGAGCAGCCTAAAGTGATTACGTTCACTCTTGGTTGTTGGGTTTGTATGGATTTGTTGAGTTTGACTTTCATGCGTTATATTTTTTTGTGATTTCGTTGATGCTGTAGATTTTTTTTGATTAATTCCACAGATTTTAGGATTTCACTGATTCTTTTTTTAAGATTGATTCCACAGATTTTAAGATTTCACAGATTCTTTTATTATGATTTCACAGATTACACATATTTTTTCCGAGTGCGTTTGCTTATAGAATTTGTTTAATTAGATATGCGTTTTACTTCACAGCTTGCGTTTCCGAAGTTCACTAACAGACCAGTTTTGCTCTTACTTGCTTTTAGGTAAGATAATAATTGTTTCGGTTGGATGCCTGTAATTGCTTTTATCTCTAAGATAACTTTGCTTTCAATGTAGAAATCACATCTAAACCTGCCAACAAATTTTCCTTTAAAAACACATCAAACTCTCTTTAGTTTTCATGTTTTATGCCTTGACTGTCGAACTGAATCATCAAGGATCTCGAGTAAACCTTCTCCAAATATTTTGGACCTAATTCTTTGTGAACCTCGTGACAACAGGTAATTATTTTATAAGTTAAAGGATCACTAACAGAAACTATTTCGTCTTCCATTCTTTAAAGCTAAACTTACCGCATCCAACAATTCCATAAACAAACTCCCAAAAAAACAACCTTAGTTACCCAGATCTGTGAAACCAACTATACACCAAATAAGCTATCCACAAACTCTTTCTTATTAAACAACTGCAAATCAGTCATTTTTTCGCCTACACCTATATATTTAACCGGGATTTTAAATTGATCCGAAATTCCTATTACCACACCACCTTTAGCTGTACCGTCTAATTTGGTAAGTGCCAACGCATTTACATCTGTAGCCTGTGTAAATTGTTTGCACTGTTCAATTGCATTTTGGCCAGTTGAAGCGTCCAAAACCAAAAGAATTTCATGCGGTGCACCAGGAACAACCTTTTGCATCACATTTTTAATTTTGGTCAGCTCGTTCATTAAACCAACTTTGTTATGCAAACGACCAGCGGTGTCAATAATTGCAACATCTTCATTATTAGCAACTGCAGATTTTAAAGTATCAAAAGCTACTGAAGCTGGATCAGCATTCATCCCTTGGGACACGACGCGAACATCAGCTCGTTTTCCCCACAGCTGAATCTGTTCAACGGCGGCTGCTCTAAAAGTATCCGCTGCGCCAATTACTACTTTGTGTCCGGCTTGTTTTAGTTGATGAGCAAGCTTGCCAATTGTTGTAGTTTTCCCAACGCCGTTTACACCAACCACCATAATCACATAAGGCTTGTGGTCAGTGTAGTTGAAATTCTCAAAATCGGCACTGTTATTTTCTTCGAGCAACGCTTGCACTTCTTCTCTTAAAATATTATTGAGTTCTGAAGTGTTAACATATTTATCCCGGGCAACACGCTCTTCAACACGTTTTACTATTTTAAGTGTGGTAGTTACGCCAACATCAGATGTAACTAAAATTTCTTCCAATTCATCTAAAACATCTTCATCAACAGTTGCTTTTCCAACAACGGCTTTGCTTATTTTAGAAAAAAAAGTGTCTTTAGTTTTCTCTAAACCTTTATCCAAGGCTTGGTGCTCTTCTACCGTTTTTTCTTTCTTTTTAAAGAAATCAAATAATCCCATGGTGATAAAATTAAACAAAAAAAGCCATCCCAAGTAAATTAGGACGGCTCAAATATTCTAAAAGATTTTATTACTCAGCTATTACGCTTTCTTTTGCTACTACAATTGCATCCTTAATGTGGTCATTATGGGCAATCATCGATTTAAAAGAGTAAGCACCAGTTTTTGGAGATCTTACAGAGGTAATAACTTTTGAGTATTCTTTACCGGTTCCGGTTTTTAGTGTTGCA
>JBBSTQ010000216.1:0-5953 GCA_038235745.1 Sphingobacteriales bacterium | reverse complement strand
GTTTAGATAGTCTGACGATTATTGAAGATGTTGTTTGGGTTGGTTATGGCTCTACAATAATAAGTGGAGTAAAAATAGGAACTGGCAGCATAATTGCAACGGGGTCTTTAGTCACTAAAGATGTAGAACCTTATAGCATCTATGGTGGCGTCCCTGCTGTCAAATTGAAAAACCGTTTTGCTACTAAAGAAGATTTATTAGAACATATAAGACTTATCACTATACAAAAGTAAATATTACAGATTGCCTACGTTAAAACATTGCAGATGATTACCGCAAAAAAACAATACAACTTTTTAGATTACTTTGTGTTTTCCAAGTCATTAGAAGAAGTGACGAATGGTGAATACTTGATGGTAAATACTATCAATCAATATTCGTATTGTTTAGCACACGAGGATAAAGTGTTTAAAAAGTCATTGCAAGAATCTGATCTTTTAGTTTTAGATGGGGTTGGGGTGGTTTATGCCATGAAGTTTCTTACTGGTAACAAAGTGAGTAAAATTGCTGGTGCAGATGTACATGAGCATCTCCTAAAAGAACTTGATTTAAAGAGTGGGAGGTGTTTTTATCTTGGCTCATCAGACCTAACCCTTAAAAAAATAACAGAAAAAATAGCCTTACAATATCCAAATATAGAGGTTGGTACGTTTTCTCCGCCTTTTAAATCAGAGTTTACCGAGTTAGAGAGTGAAGAGATGGCAGCTAGAGTGAATGATTTTAACCCCGATGTTCTGTTTGTGGGGATGACTGCACCAAAACAAGAAAAATGGACTTTTAACCATAAAGCGAGGTTAAAAGTCAAAATTATTTGTACTATAGGTGCTGTGTTCGATTTCTATGCAGGCAATATAAAAAGACCAAGCCAAGTTTGGATCGACTTAGGTCTAGAGTGGTTTGTTCGTTTAGTTAACGAACCAAAACGGATGTGGATGCGATGCCTCTATTTTGGGCCAATTTTCATTTGGTTAATGTTTAAAGAGAAGACCAGACTAATGTTTCCAGTAAATTCTTAAGTTTTTTGTTTTGAAAGAGAAGTTAATTACTATAAAAATATATTTGGAGTTCATCCGGTGTTTTCCGCATTTGTTGCTGTTTCTTTTTCATAGAAACAATGAGACAATAAAAGCTGACGTAGCTAGGTGGGTAGAAATTTACGATGTAAATCGTGAAGAAAAAAAGGCTTTTTTATATTTACTGAGTTTCTTTCCGGAATTTAGAAACGTCTTTTACCATAGAGTAGGGTTTTGGAAATATTTTTTAAACCCAATATGTCCTAAAATGCCAACTTTGTATATATTAACCGATAAAATAGGAAAAGGACTGTTTATACAACACGGTTTTGCAACAGTAATTGCGGCAACGTCTATCGGAGAAAATTGTTGGATAAACCAACAGGTTACCGTAGGTTATTCAGCTGAAAAGACTGCGCCATACATTCGAGATAACGTAACCATAAATGCCGGGGCAAAAGTGATTGGTGGAATTAGGGTAGGTAATAATTCAATTGTTGGTGCTAATGCTGTGGTGGTAAGAAATGTTCCTGATAATTGTACGGTAGGCGGAGTTCCCGCAAAAATTATCAGGAGAGAGGGTTGCAAGGTTTCTGAATTAAATTTAACAGTTAGAGAAGAATTTAGTTTACAGAGATGATTTTTTGGAACAACGCCTCCTTTTCTGTAACTAACCTAATTAAGTAAACGCCTTTTGCTAAGTTTAACTGAGAGGTATTTACCTCAATCAAGTTTTTTTCTGTCGCCTTTATTTGACCAGAATATAGTTCTTTAATTATTTGGCTCTGCAGGTTATAGAGCGTGATCGTTCCGTTTGTGGTTGTTGGCAAAGTAAATTCAACAGTGATTTTTGAAGTAAAAGGGTTTGGGTAAACCGTTAATTCTGCGCTTAACGTAGGAACGTCCAAAATAGGGCTTCTAAATGCTGAGTTTATAATTTGAGTTTCAGCAGACGCAGATTCAAATTTTGAATTGCCAGCTTGTTTTGCTTTAACGATTACAGTTCCATAATCTTTAAACTTTAATGTATTTCCATCAAAAAGTGCAGGTCCTGATAGCACTTCGAGCTCAACCGGTAAACCCGAACTTGCAACTGTTACAACATCCAAAGGCTGATTGTTGACGGTTTTATCCGTCATATTAGCGAAGATAATAGTTTGAGGTATTTTAGTGTTTTCAGAGTTTGCGGCCATTAACACTACAGAAGAGAAAGGGGCTATGATTATTTTATCTGCATAGTGGTTGTTATAAACATCAACGAAAGGTTTACTAAGCAACACAGTTTTAGCATAACTATTGGTGTTATAATCAAATAATAGTTGTTGGTCCATGTCAGTTATCTCAACAATAGCTTCGGTCAATTTTACATTATCAAAGTAAACAGCACCACTAGCCTGATTTAATTCAAAGATAATACTCGCATCATCATCATTAACTGTACTGGATATAATGAGTTCGTTTTCTGACCTAGAAGTGTTTATTTTTAGATCTTTTTGATCACTAATAAAATTGTACGGCCAACCGGTTTTTCGTAAATAAGTTTTTAATGTTTTATTATTTTCACTTCCCAACAAGCTAAAGTTAAGAACATACTTTTTATTAGCTTCTATTTTGCCAACTTTTAGATTTACTATAATTGTGTTGTTAGCCGTAGCATATGAATTCGCTATTATTTTTAAATTACCGTCATCTAAAGTGCCATAATTTAAACTTCCATAGCCATCATTAATGGTTGAGTACCAATATAAATTATTTATGTCCTTATCGAAATTGCCCCCCAGAAACTTGTTAGTTCCCACCAGCTGTGAGATTTTGTAAGATGAGACGTTTTGAGGAGATATTTTAGAATCTTTGTCTTTACCGTAAGCTATTTTCCAACTTGGTAAATCATAATTCTGAGTTAACGACTGACCATTTCTGACTAAATTTATATTGATGCCAGACATTTCATCGAGTGGTCTGCAATAGAAATTACTATCTAAATTACCAAACGAGGTGATATCATCTTGATGAGAAGAAAGTTTAGATACAGGTTGTGCGCCAGTTTTGGAAAAGAAAATATTGTTTTTAATATTGTTGTTTCTGATGTAAGTGCTGGTGGGTATATAATGGTCTTGCTCTAGCCTTAATTGCGCTCCATTGTTAAATAATGTGTTGCTTGATATAGAAATATCTTTAGCATTATGTACTTTGATACCGTTATTGGAACATGAAAAAACGGTATTGTCAATAATATTCACGCTTTGAGATTGATCATCAATGTAAATGCCTTCTGCCTGTAAAGAAGTGGGACGATTTGTGCCATCGCTGTTTCCTTTGCCGTTAGAAATGATATTACCTTCAATCCTTTTATTGTAAGTAGCGGACCAATCGCCTACATATATTCCTGCGCCATCATCCTTAACAATACAAAAATTAGTGATAATGTTGTTTTTAACGTAAGACGAATTTCCGCCAAAATAAATGCCGCAATAACCTGAATTCTCAATCGTATTTAGTGCTATTTGGGTGGAGTTTCCAAAAGCAGTTATAGCTTCATAGGTTCCGTTTCCACTTCTTCCTAAACCAGCTATTAATCCGGTATTTTTAATTTGATTTTTATTGATAGTTGCGTTAGTACACCCAACATCCAAGTTAAAACCTCCACTTAAAGAGTTGTTTACATAATTGTTTTCGAGATTTAAAAATGGAGAGAAAGAAGCCATAACAGCTTCGGCCCCTGTATATTCAATACGGCAATTTTTGATGGTAATATTTCTTGCGTTTACTAAATTAAATGCGTCTTCGCCGGCGCCAACAAAACCTAAATTTTCAAAATTGATAAAATTAAAACCTTTTACAGTCACTAATTTTTTAGCAATACTTATTCTTACAGAGTGTGCTGATGGATTTTCATTTCCGAAATAAATTAACACTTTTTTGCTTTTCGTATCGTACATCCACTCGCCAAGTTTATCTAAAGTTTTAATATGATTTTGGATAAAATAACCATATCCGTTGGTTGCATGAGCCGAATTTGTGTTCTCATAAATCAAATATCCTACATAATGTGCTTTAATCAAAGCCCTATCAAGAGTCCAACGGTTCTTTCTAATAACCACTTCAGCACCTGTCCAATTGGTTGTGGCATTAAGTTCGTAATCGGTAATAGAAGTGTTGGTTTCTGAAGCTTCATAAGTTAGGTAGCCAGTATTTGGATAACGCCCTAATGGTTGCTGTACATTGTTTAACATCAAATTTGCACCCTCATTAATAACCTCACTTTCGTATGTTCCGTTTCCAACAGCTTTCCAACTCCACAAACTGGTTAAGCCGCTTATTACTGGGGTGTTTCCTTGCCCGTAAGCAGAAAGCACAATTGGTGCGAAAGCAGCCCCAGATTTGGAAATTATTATCGCTCCGTCAAAAATATCTCCTCTTTTAAAGAGAATAGAGTCTCCTGCCATTAAAGCAGAAAATATTGAATTTAATTTATTTATCGATTTCCAAGGCGTTTTGCTATTTCTGGCTTGTATATTGCTATATCCGTCATTGCCTGTAGTGTTAGAAAAATAATAATTGCTAGCCGTAGATTGGTATGGAATAAATACGCTGAAAAAGCCTCCAATAATTACTAAACCCTGGAGCTTAAAATATAGGCATAGCCCATCTAAATGCTTAGTTTTAAACATGAAATTTAATTTTAGATAAAGGAAAAATTTACGCCAGTTTCTTAGTAAAGAATATAAAGTATCAATAAGAGCGATACAACTAATAAGTTCGCCACAATAACAGAAGCTAAGGCTATTATGGTAGTAGGTGGATTCTTAGTGATATTAACGTGATCTAATAGTCGTGGTTCAGTCATTACTTTGTTTCTTTAAGATACAATTAGATGTGGTATACGCTGAAAGTTTTCATTAGTTTCATAAATAATTATATTAACCTAAGCGTAAAACTTGATTTTTTTTTATTGAGTTAAGCTTCAATATTATTGAATCTCTAGTTTTTTTTAATGATTTGTGTAATGTGTTGAATATTTGACATTTAAGTGAAACTGGTGGACTTATTTTAAGAAACAATTGTAACTATGAATATGCCGGGCTTTAAGCTCGTCTGTATATTCAAATGATATTTAGTGTTATAGGTGCTGGTCGGTAAGAATTTTTGATTCACTATTTACCTTTAACTGGCCTAAGTCTTACGAGCCGCGGGAAAGAGAGTTAGGGAGCTTGTCACTATGCTTATGAGTTAAAGCACAAGTCGGGGTTCTCCTCAAGACACTGGCTTAACATTTGCGTCAGTATGTGGGAATCGCAAACATTAAGTTGATGATAATTCAACTAACTGCTCACATCATTACTTGAATAAAAACTTAGTGTAATCAGATTTTTATGTTTTAATTAGATTTCACTACAATTGCTACACGAAAAACATCTACTTTAAAGTTCCACTGATTATCGTATTTTTAGTTCCATTAGCAATTTTAAGTTCTTGTAAAAAAGGTTCTAAAGATGATCCATCTGACAAGGAAATTTTAAACAATAAAATCGGAGAGGTAATTTCCCAGCAGTATTTAGATACCCTCATAAAGCTAAAGTTCCTCTTGAATCAAGGAACTACACCGCCAAACACGGAAGGTGGTTATTTCGCAAATAGCTTAAGACTTAAAGCCAGTAACATCAGTGGGGACAAGGAAGATAACACCTTTCGCGATTCAAAGTTTAAAATTTTTAAGCAAAGCAAAAACGATTTTGGGGTAAATTTGATTGGAGAATATTTTGTGGGTAAAAATGATACTAACATCGTTACCGCTATTTCTGGTTTGGGAACTAACTTTATCATATATGGTAAGGTTAAGTCAACCGTGAGTAGTGGTTCGGCAATATTTGCGGTAATCGTATCTGGCACAAAAGAATGTAACAACATTAAAAATTACACAGTTGGTATTATAAACATCG
>JBBSTQ010000215.1:0-5977 GCA_038235745.1 Sphingobacteriales bacterium | reverse complement strand
AAATCAACTCAAAAAAATACTTTCTAGTTTATGAAAATAAATATCATCAATAAATCAAAACATCAATTGCCAAGTTACGAGACTGAGGCTTCTGCCGGAATGGATTTACGGGCAAATTTGACTGAGGAAATTTCGTTAAAACCGCTGGAACGCCAGTTGGTTGCTACCGGGATTTTTATTGAATTACCAATCGGTTACGAGGCGCAAATTCGCCCCCGTAGTGGTTTGGCATATAAGTTTGGGATTAGCATTGTAAACTCTCCAGGAACTATTGATGCGGATTACCGCGGAGAAATTAAAGTTTTGTTAGTGAACTTATCTAACGAGGTTTTTGTGGTTAACGACGGCGACCGTATTGCGCAAATGATAATTGCGAAGCATGAAAAAGCCGAATGGCAACAAGTAGAACAACTTTCTGACACGCAACGTGGCGCAGGTGGCTATGGGCATACAGGCGTAAAATAATTACGATGGGTAGGCGGAGCGTTTTCACATTCTTGTTATTATTGCTTTGCGTAGCAACGTTTGCGCAAAAAAATAAGGGAGAAAAGCATTCGTTATTAATTATGTCTGGCAAGTCGCTTAGCGCAGCAGACAGCAATTTAGTGCTGCAGCTTTTCTATTCTGGCTTGCGAGAAAAGGTGGTGGATAACCAAACTCTAGCTATTGAAAGCTTTGTTCATGCCTACAAAATAGATCCTTTGCACCATCCGTCTTACTATGAGTTGGCAAAACTTTATTTTAGAAAAGGCGATTTGACCAATGCTCGTGTCTACGCCGAAAAAGCTGTTACTATCAAAACTGATAACGAATGGTATTGGCTTTTAATGGGCAACATTTATCAGCAACAGCAAGATTACAAACTATTAGATTACGCTTTAGATGAGTTAATAAAGCTTTCGCCGGATAAGCTAGACTATAGTTTTGATAAAGCAAATGCCCTTTTTATGATGGGTAAAGTGGATGAATCTTTAACGCTCTACAATATTTTAGAAAAAAAAGTGGGCTTAACAGATAGAATTCTGCAAGGTCGCCAACGCATCTATCTAAAAAAGGGAAATGTTAAAATGGCTGTCGCGGATTTAGACGAGCTCATTAAAAACAACCCTACAGAAGTACAGTATTACCTCTTTTTAGGAGATTTATATTATGCCAATAAAATGTTTTCGGATGCTTTAACCGTGTATCAACAAGCCAAAAAACTGGATGACAGCAATCCTTTTACTCGAATGGCAATTGCGCAAATTTTGGAGTCGCAGAAAAAACCAGACGAAGCTTTTGAAGAAATTAAAGTTGCTTTTGCGCAACCCAGCTTCAACATTGATCAAAAAGTTAAAATTGTGATCAAATATTTTGATGTTTTTCCAAACCCAACAGCTATTGCAAAAGCAGAAGAATTATCAAAAATAATTACTCAAGCACACCCTAACGACCCTAAATCTTTCTCCCTTTACGGGGATGTGCTTTACCAAAAACAAGATTTTAAATCGGCGAAAGCGGCGTATCAAAAAGCGTTAGCCCTCAACAAAAATGTATTCGCAATTTGGGATCAGCTTTTAAGAATTGAACTTTTTGACAATGATACCAAAGCACTAATTAAAGATGGCGAAGAGGCTTTAACGCTTTTCCCTAACCAATACATTCTTTATTATTATGCGGGTATGGGCAATTTGATCGAGAAAAATTACGAGCAAGCAATTGGCTATTTAAATAACGCTTTAAATTATGAGATAGAAAGTAAGCCTTTAAAAACTCAAATTTATAGCAGTTTGGGCGATGCTTACCAAGGTCAAAAAAAATATAAGGAATCGGCAATAGCTTATGAACAAGCTTTAGCGTTGGATCCAAACAATAGTTATACGTTAAATAATTATGCCTACTATTTATCGTTAAGAAACGAGGATTTGACTAAGGCCGAGAAAATGTCTATCAAGTCTAATCAGCTTGATAAAGAAAACGCATCTTTTCAAGACACTTACGCTTGGATATTATTCAAGCTAAAAAAGTACGAAGAGGCAAAAGATTGGATGCAAAAAGCGGTTTTAAATAATCCAAGCAGTGCTGTACAGTTTGAACATTTAGGAGATATTTTTTACAAGCTTGGCGATAAAGAACAAGCTTTAGAAAACTGGAATAAATCCTTAAAAATTAATAGTGACAACCCTTTGTTAAAAAAGAAAATTGATGAGAAAAAATATTTGGAATAGCGTTTATGTATTATTGTTTTGTGTGGCTATAGTATCCTGCAAAAGCAAGAAGAAACTTGCCGGCACCAACTCAAACGATAGCACTATCGAACTAGAAGACAAAGCCAGTACAAACCTAAAAAAAGTAATCGCCCAACAGGCAGATTTTACCACCTTAAGCACTAAAGCCGCTACAGAGTTGAGCATGAAAGGTAAATCTTTTGATGTGACAATGAATATCAGGATTAAAAAAAGTGAAGGTATTTGGGTTTCTGTTACTTATTTTGCTGGCTTAGAAGCGGCCAGAGCTTTAATCACTCCCGATAGTATTAAAGTAATGGATAAAATCAATAATAATTACATCAAAAAACCTTTCAGTTTTGTGCATCAATACACTAATGAAAAAATTGATTACGCTACCTTAGAAGCAATTTTCGTAGGTAATTGCATTCCGTTTACCATCAGTAATAAGAGAGAGCTATCTTTAAAGAGCGAAGGCTTGGTAATTGACGGGCAAAGCAATCAACTTGTTTATCATGTAAATTTTAACAGCGATTTGAAACCCGCTTCAACTACACTTAAAACTCCCGATGGTTCACAAAACCTGACCGTAAATGTTGCGTCTTTTGAAAACATTGGTGGTAACCTAATACCTAAAATTCTAAACATTGCTTCAGTAGCTGGTTCTAAATCTATTGAGCTAAAAATGGACTACAATAAAACAGTTTTGAACGAACCTGTTGAATTTCCATTTAATGTTTCTAAAAGATTTTCAGTGATTGACTAATTTAAATACCTTTGCCGCAATGAAGTATCTTAAATTCGTCTTGTTTACCCTGTTTTTGTTTTCTGGCGTTCAGTTGTTTGCTCAAACTCGTTCTGAGTTGGAAAGAAGAAAAGCACAACTGAACAAAGATATTGAAATGATTAACAGAACTTTATCCAAAACTTCATCAGAAAAAAAAGGAACGTTAAAGCAACTTAATGCTTTGCGTACTCAAATTAGGTTAAGGCAAGAAAAAATAAACACCATCAACTCGGAAGTCAGGCTTTTAAATGGGCAGATCAACGAAAATGTAAATCAGGTACGTTCGTTGCAATCACAACTAAAACAACTAAAGTCTGATTATGCTGCCATGATTAGGTTTGCGCAAAAAAACCAAGGTTCGCACAGTAAATTGATGTACATTTTTGCGGCTAAAGACTTCAACCAAGCTTATAAACGATTAAAATATTTACAGCAATTTGGCGAATACCGCCAGAAACAAGCTAAATATATTGAAGACACACAATCATCTATCAAGAAAAAAATATCGGTTTTAAATCAAAACAAACGCGAAAAGGATCATTTAATAGATGACCAAGAAAAGGAGAAAAGCACTTTAGGTACTGCGCAAACCAAACAATCTAAGGTGGTAAATTCGCTTACATCCCAAGAAAAATCTTTAAAGAAAAATCTAGCTAAAAAACAAAGAGATGCCCAGCAGTTAGACCGAGCAATTAGAAAAGCGATTGACCGTGAAATTGAATTGGCCAGAAAAAAGGCAGAAGAAGAAGCAAGAGCCGCTGCCGCCAAAGCTAAAGCAGCCGGTGCGGTTGCGCCAGTTGCCAAAAGTAACAGTGGGTCAATTTTGAACTCGACCCCAGAAGCTGCAAAACTCTCTGCAGACTTTGTGAGCAACCGTGGCAAATTACCTTGGCCAGTTGCCAACGGCGTAGTTACAGAATACATGGGTGTTAAAAAGATCGGTAACATAACAGTTAATGTTGATGGCTGGACAATTAAAACCAACCCAGGCGCATCCATAAGAGCTGTGTTTGATGGTAGCGTTACGATAATAACCGATATTGTGGGCTCAACTATGGTTATGATTAAGCATGGTGAATACTTCACAGTCTATAAAAACTTAAGCTCTGTTAGTGTTTCTAAGGGGCAAAAAGTAAGTACCAAGCAGAGCATTGGAACTGCCGACGGACAAGCTGAAATAGAATTTCATATTTACAAATCAAGAGACGAACAGGATCCTAAGTACTGGTTGGCGCCTAATTAAGCAGATGGCTGACTCTGTTATGATGTTCAGTTGTTTAATCTGAACTTCAATTCAGAAAAAAAGTAGATTTATTGAACCAAAACTTTGTGAGGGCAGCAAATATTGTCTGAATGAAAAAGCCACACTTTAGGAACATGAGGTTACCATTCCTTAGGGATGAGACTATTATAAAAGAAAAAAAAGATCTTTTTAGAGTCCCGTAGGGATGATATTATATTGATTTACTCAACGCATAACGACATTAAGTTACTTTGCAAAACAAGTTGTCACCCCAACGGGGTTTGTGTTATTTCGAAACACGGTAACTTTATAATCTTTCCACCCCTTTTTGGGTTTCACTGTTATTGATTTTTTTTAGATTCTTATTCTCAATGTCATTTTGATTTACATGACATGTGTTGAGCCTCGACGTGAAAACTTTCCGTAATTTGATGACATGATACTAATCGGTAAATCGAAAGGGCATAAAAAAGCGTAAGCCGTTTAGCTTTCAATTCCTTCCTCACCCAAAATCATGCTTCAAAAAAAACCCCCTCAACTTCATTAGTTGAGGGGGTTTTTTATCAGAAAACTTGAATTAGCTCATCTTAAGCTTTTTCTGAATATCCTGTACATAAGCTTTGAACTTTTTATCGGTATCAATTAAATCTTCTACCGTTTGGCAGGCGTAAATCACGGTTGAATGGTCACGGCCTCCAAAAAATGCTCCTATAGATTTCAAAGATGTTTTGGTATGGCTTTTTGCCAAATACATTGAAATCTGACGGGCTTGTACAATCTCGCGTTTACGGGTTTTAGATTTTACCATCTCCACCGGAACTTCAAAATATTCGCATACCAGTTTTTGGATATACTCCATTGAAATCTCTTTGCTGGTGTTTTTGATAAAGTTCTTCAGCATCTGTTTAGCTAACGCTAAATCAATTTCTTTTTTATTGAGTGTGGATTGCGCCAACAAAGAAACCATTGCGCCTTCTAGCTCTCTAACGTTGTTGTCGATGTTGTGAGCAACATATTCAATCACATCGTTTGGCAACTCTATCCCATCTTGGTACATTTTCTTTTTCAAGATGGCCATTCGGGTTTCCATATCTGGCACTGATAAATCTGCAGATAAGCCCCATTTGAATCTCGAAAGCAATCTTTCCTCTAAACCTGCCAAATCTTTAGGTGGTTTATCAGACGTGATGATCAGTTGCTTGCCAGATTGGTGCAAATGGTTAAAAATATGAAAGAAGATATCCTGTGTTTTCTCTTTACCTGCAAAATTGTGCACATCATCCATAATAATGATGTCCATTGCTTGGTAAAAATTCACAAAATCGTTAATGGTGTTGTTCTTTAAGGAATCTACAAATTGCTGGCAAAATTTTTCGCAAGAAACATAGATGACCAATTTATCCGGCATGGTTCTTTTAACCTCGTTACCGATAGCCTGCGCTAAATGGGTTTTACCTAAACCAACGCCTCCGTAAATCATCAAAGGGTTGAAAGAAGTGCCACCTGGTTTTGCACCAACTGCGTAACCTGCAGAACGAGCTAAACGGTTGCAATCTCCTTCAATAAAATTCTCGAAAGTATAGTTTGGGTTTAATTGCGGGTCTACCTGCAACTTTTTCAAGCCCGGGATTACAAACGGGTTTTTAATGTCTTTATTTAACGCAACAGGCATCGGGATAGATTGATTTTTTCCTTCGGCTCCGTTTCCGCTTGATGGCAAGTTAGTGGTATACGGTTTTT